>JAKAWO010000095.1 GCA_021827255.1 Acidobacteriota bacterium
ATCGAGCGTCAGAACGCCTTCATCACCGTGAAGGCGGCGAGCGCGGCGCTTACCGCCGCGGGGACCAATTCCCGCTGGGCGATCCAGTCAACGCCGCTTGCCGGGGAACGCTACGGCGATCTCGATCGGAGCGAGCTTCATCAGCCCCAAGAGTTCAAACTCGAATCGGCCGAAGGAACGGCCGCGAGTTTTCTGGTGGGCATGCGTTTCGCCCGCGGCGGCCCGGTCCCCCTCCGATCCGTTGCAGCGGCGAACGGCGAAGGGTTCGAGAATCCGGAGGCGGACAATGCTTGGACCATCGTCTTCCGATCTACCGCCGGGCCGCTCGCTATCGGAAAGCTCTCGACGGATGGGGAAATCCTTGCGACCAAGCGGGGCAAGACGGGAACAGCCATTTTCTCGGTGAGAGCGCGCTCGGTAAGCGAAGGTGGCAAGGCGATTTTTGAAGCGTCGAGCCCGGTAACCGCATCGCTCGAACGGTCGCCGGGCGTGATCGAGTTCCATTGTTTCTTTGCTCGAATGAGCAATCTCAAGATCCGGGTCAAGCAGCCGCCGACGGAAGTAGAACTGGACGGGAATCACCTTCAGCCACGAGTCTCGAACGGCCTTTTGGAAGCAAACAACCTCGCGCCGGGGGAGCACGTTGTCCGCATCCGCGATTGAGTCCGCCCTCGAGGGAATTGCCGCGTGGCGCGTTTTCGACGCCAACGTCCGGGTCGGAAAGTCGGGCGTCCACGGAGAGCTGGCCCTCGAGGCTCCCGAATTGCTCAAAGAAATGGATCGCTTCGGCATCGCGCGCGCCTTGGCCTCGCACTTTGCGGCGGAAGAATACGACGCGCTCGAAGGCAACTGCGCTCTGGCCCGGATCGCCAATGCGCGGCTCGTTCCTGTCTGGGCGGCCTTGCCCGACCGCGAATCAATCCAAAAGCTCGCGGCCTACAAACCGAAAGCCGCGCGCCTGTCTTTCGGAGTTTCGCAACACAACTTTTCGCCCGCCCCGTGGTGTTCGGGCGAGCTATTTGAATTCCTGCAAGCCCATTCCGTGTTGACGCTCGTGGCGCTCGAACAGATCGGCTGGAGCGCGCTGGCTGAGACGCTGGAGAATTTTCCGCGTCTTCCGCTCCTGCTGCTCGAGCCGGGCTACCGAGCCGACCGGTATCTGTTTCCTCTGCTCGAGAAATTCCAGAATCTTTATTTCGACACGTCCACTTATCTCGCGCATCGCCAGCTCGAAGCGTTCGTCGAGCACTTGGGGCCGGAGCGCGCGGTCTTTGGAAGCCGATTGCCGCTTTACACTCCCGCTGCCGCGCTCTTTGTCCTGGCCACGGCGCGAATCTCCGAAGCGGCAAAACGCGCCATTTCTGGAGAAAACCTGAATCAGTTAGTGGAGGCCGCGCGCCCATGAAGTCGCCGATTCCTATCGCCGATTGCCACGGCCATCTGGGCGTCCACCCGGATTTCCCGGCCTGTAAATCGAGCGCCGAAGAGATGATTCAAGTGATGGACTTGCTCAACATCGGGATCCTCGCCATCACCTCGACGCGCGCGTGCTATACGGATTGCGTCGAGGGCAATCGCGAGGTAGCGGAGGCGCTGAAGAAATTTCCACGCCGCTTCCGCGGCTACGTCACGGTGAATCCGCACCCAGCGGGCGAGGCGCTCCAGGAGCTCGAACGCCGGAGCGGATTCCACACGCCTCCGCTCATCAAGCTTCATCCTTTTCTCCATCACACTCCGGTGCAGGGGAAGGCTTACCGGCCCATTTGGGACTACGCGAATCAGCATGAAGCCATCGTGCTGGTTCATACCTGGGATTCTGACGAACACTGTTCGCCGTTGTTGCTGCTCGATGTGGCGCGGGAATTTCCGCGCGCCCGCATCCTGCTGGGGCATTGCGGTGTGACCTGGCGCGGTTACCTGCAGGCGCTCGAAGTGGCCGAGCAGACGGCGAATACCTTCCTCGACATTACCGGCTCGCAGAGTCACCGTACCATTCTGGAGCGCATGGTCGAGCGCGTGGGAGCAGAGCGCATCCTGTTCGGCTCGGATATGCCTTATCTCGAAGCGGCGGTCAGCTTGGGAAGAGTCCTGACGGTGCGGCTTTCCGACGCCGCGCAGGAAGCGATCCTGCGGAAAAATTTTCTTCGCCTGATGGGAGAAGCGGATTAGGAGAATCGCGTTCGACCGCTCCGACCCAAGCGACCTTACTCTGCGTCCTCCGTCTCCTCTGTGTTGAGGTTCTTTTGACCACAGAGGACACAGAGGCGCTGGCGGCACGGGAAGAGATCGATACTTCGTTGGCATGAGGTTTTAATCGTCATGGAACGGGTTCGCGTCGGCATCATCGGTCTTGGAATCATGGGCGATCTTTACGCCAAGATTTATTCAGCGCATCCGCTCGCCGAAGTCGTGGCGGTCAGCGCGCTGCGGCAAGCGCGCGTGGACGAAATGTGCGGGCGCTACCAAATCAAAAACGGTTATACCGACTACCGCAAGATGCTCGAGCGCAACGATCTCGACGCCGTGGTGGTGGCGACGCCGGACCGCTATCATTTTGCTCCGGCGCGCGACGTGCTCGATTCCGGCCGGCACGCGCTGGTCGAGAAACCGTTCACCACCAGTGTCGCCGAGGCCGATGAGTTGCTGCGCGTGGCCGAGCGCAAGGGCCGGAAGATTCAGGTGGCCTTCAATCACCGCTGGCTTTCGCCTTATCATCAGGCGAAGACGACGGTCGCCTCGGGGAAGATCGGCAAACCGCTCGCCGCTTATGCGCGCAAAAACGACACCATCTTCGTGGCGACGGACTACATCTCCTGGGCCGGCGAGACGACCTCCGCCTGGTTTCTCTCCTCACACGATATTGATCTGATTCGCTGGATTTTCGACTCCGAGCCGGTGGAAGCGCGCGCCTGGGGCCGCAAAGAAGTGCTGGCCGGGCGCGGCATTCCCACTTACGACGTGATCCAGGCGCAGGTGCGCTTTGCTTCCGGCGCGTTCGCGACCTTCGAATCAGCCTGGATCTATCCCAACACTTTTCCGAGCATCGTGGACTCTTTTGTGGAAGTGCTCGCCACCGCCGGCCACATCCACATGGACCGCAAATACGAATCCATCGAAGTGAGCACGCCGGAGTCCTACACGTTCCCCAAAGGATTTCTCAATATGGAAGTCTTCGGGCGGATGCGCGGCGCTTTTCCATCCTGTCTTGAAGATTTCTTGTTTGCGATTCGCGACGATCGTGCCCCCTTCGTCACCGGCTTCGACGGTCGCCAGGTGACCGCGGCGCTCGAAGCCATCCATCGCTCCCTCGAAAGCGGACAAACCGAGCCCGTCGGCTGACGGGCCGACTTGCAAGCGGCCTATGCGCGGAGCTGACCTCGCCGTCCTCGCGGCTTATTTCCTCACCATGATCGGCGTCGGCGTCGCCTACGCCCGCCACATGAAATCGCTCGACCTGTACTTCGCCGGAGGCAAGCAATTGCCCTGGTGGCTGGCGGGCGTTTCGCTCGTCATGTCTTACGTGAGCGCGCTTTCCATCGTCGTCTATGCCGGCCTCGGCTACCGGTACGGCTTCGTCGCGCTGACCATTTATTGGACCACCGTGCCCGCCACGCTCGCCATCACCTGGCTTCTGGCGCGGCGATGGCGGCGCGCCGGAATCATCACCCCGGTCGAATTTCTCGAGACACGTTTTTCTCCCGCCGTCCGCCAAGTCTTCGCCTGGTCCGGCATTCCCCTCAAGGTGATTGATGAAGGATTGAAGATCGTCGCCATTGGCATCTTTGTCGCCGCCGGCCTGCGCATCTCGCCTTACAAAGCGATGGCGCTGGTGGGGCTGATTGCGCTTGTGTACACCGTGCTCGGCGGACTGTGGGCGACGGTGATTACCGATTTCGTTCAGTTCGTTCTAGTGACCACGGCGATCCTCCTGCTCGTGCCGTTGGCTTTGGGCCGCGCCGGCGGGTGGCGCGGTTTTCTGGCCAAGGTTCCTGCCGGTTTTCTTCATCCCGTCGGAGGCCCTTACCCTTGGACGTACATCGGCGCTTTTCTCATTCTGAGCGCGCTCTCGCTTGCCGGGAACTGGTCGCTGATTCAGAAATTCTATTCGGCGCGCAGCGACGCCGAGTGCCGCGGCGTTGGCTGGCTGGCGAGCGCGATTTTCTTTCTTCTGCCGCCCGCCTGGATTCTAACCGGCATGTTCGCCCGGGCTTTTATCCCGGCGGCGGGAATTGATCCTCAGAGCATCTACGCGCGGGTGAGTTACAATCTGCTGCCGCCCGGAATGTTTGGCTTGATCGTGGCGGCGCTTTTCGCGGCTACGATGTCGGTGCTGTCTTCGGGCTATAACGTCACCGCGGCCGTGCTGACGGTGGACGTTTACCAGCGATGGATTCATCCTCAAGCGAGCCAGCGCGAGCTGGTGGTGGTCGGGCGGATTCTCACGGCCGTGGTCGCTCTCGCCGCGCTCGGAATCGGTGTGCTGGTGACGGCCTACCACTGGACTATATTCGACACTATGGTGACGGTTTTCGGTTTCTTTCTTCCCCCGACGGTTTTGCCGGTGCTCGCCGGGCTGCTCAGCCGGCGGCTTTCAGCTCACGGGGCGCTGGCGGGATTCTTTGTAGGCATTGGATTGGGGCTGGGATTCCTGGTTTACAAATGGCTCTTCCGCCCGCCAGACCTGGGCGCGTTCCAGGCGGCGAGCATCGTCATTCCCGCCCTGGCGACGGCGCTCGTTCTGGTGGCGGCGGCGCGATGGTTTCCCGCGCGCGGCGAGGCGGAAGCGCGCGCAGCGGCTTTCTTCGCGCGGCTCGAGCGGCCTACGGCCCCGGCGGAAAGACCTGTCGCCAGCCCTGCGCCGATTGCCGGTGTCGTCATCCTCATCATGGGGCTGGCATTGCTCACGATGGGTTCGGGTTCGTTCGGAGCTTCACTGAGCTGGCTTACTCTGGCGACGGGTTGCTTCTTTGCCGCGCTAGGATTGATTATGGTTCTTGCCAAGCGCGGAAAGCAGCCTACGGGCGATGACAACATATAGTGACAGTCTCTCACTGTAGCGGCGCTCTCTGAGCGCCGAAAAAACGCCGGTCGGAGACCGCCGCTACAAAAGACGGTGTCACTATATTTTGTCATCCTCAATAATTAAAGGCCGGGGCGCGGACGAGCGATCTTCGAGCAAGGGCTATTGGATGAAGCGCAAAATCGCAATGCCGGGAGCGGTGTTGATTGCCGATTGAGGCGCAACGCGCACCCACGCCTGCGTGGCAAGCTATGATGGCAGAATTCTCGGCCGCGGCGTCTCAGGCCCCGGCAATGCGTTTGCCGTGGGCTGGAATGCGGCCACCGCTAATCTGGCCGATGCGCTTGCGCGCGCGCTCGATGATTCCGGTCTCCGCCGGGCGGAGATTGCGGCAGTGGGCAGCGCGAGCGTCGAACCGAGCGGCGAAGGCAGCCGGCCGATTCGCGCGGCCATTCACCGTGTGCTAGGCCGCGGCCGGGTGAAGGCACTGGGCGATATGCAGATCGCGCTCGAAGGGGCGCTCGGCGGCGGAGTGGGCGTCGTCATCGTCAGCGGCACGGGGTCGGTGGTTTTCGGCAGAAACCGCAGCGGGGCGACCTTCAAGGTGGGCGGCTGGGGCGCGGTGATGGGCGATGAAGGCAGCGCCCAATGGATCGCGCGCCAGGCGCTTGCCGGCGCCGCTCATGCCGTGGACGGAACCGGCCCGCGGACGCGATTGGTGCCGACGTTCCTTCGGCATTTTCGCGCCCGGTCGCTCCACGGAACCGTTGGCCTCGTTTATCGAGATACGACGCCACGAGCTCTGGGCGCTCTCGCGCCGCTGGTGGTGGGCGCCGCGCGCGAGGGCGATGGCGTCGCCCGATCCATCTTGCGCAGGGGCGGCGAGGCGCTTGCCGCGCAGGCGGCTGCGGCCATTCGCCGGCTTCGTCTGCGAGCGCCACGGGTGAGTTATCAGGGGTCGGTTTTTCGCGCCGGAACAGTGATCCTGACTCCGCTGCGGCGCGCATTGCAAGGATTCGCGCCCGGCGCGACGCTCGCGCCGCCGCTTCTGCCACCCCTAGGAGGCGCGTGGCTAGTTGGGCTCGAGATGCTGCACGTGAGACCGACGCGAGCCGCCATCGCCGCATTTCGCCGGAATTGCCATGACGCTTTTGAAGGCCGGATGGGCTAAAGCTGAAATCACGCCGCCGCCGGGCTATCCGATGGCCGGCTACACGCGCCGGACCGCCCTTTCCGCCGGCGTGCTCGATCCGCTCTTCGCGCGTGTGCTCGTCCTCGAGGCGCAGGGCCGGCGCTTTGCGATCGTCGTGGCAGATGTTTTGCTTCTCTCTAATCGCTGGGCCAGGAGGCTTCGCCGCCGCATTGCGAGCGCGCTGCGCGTTGCTGAATCCCGGGTCATCGTCGCCGCCACGCACACGCATTCCGGGCCGCTGATTGATGCCGCGCCATTCGATTTTGCCGCTCCCGGCGCAAAAGCTCCCGCTCCCGCTTACATCCGCCGTGTCGAAGCGCGAATATGGCGCGCGGCGCGGGCCGCGATGGCGCAGCTTTCTCCCGTGGCCGCATCCTTTGCCAAAGTTCGGGTTACAGGAGTCGCCTCCGACCGGAACCGGCCCAAGCAGTTCCGAACCCAGCCGTTGTACCTATTAAGATTTGAAAGCGCCAGCGGGGCGGTGATTCTTGCAATTTACGGATGTCATTCAACCGTCCTGGGATACTCGAATACGCAATTTTCCGGCGACCTTCTCGGAGGGCTGGGGCGGCGGCTCGAAAAGCAATTTGATTTTTCTCTTGTTGCCTGCGGCGCGGCCGCCAACATCAGCACGCGATTCACTCGCCAAGCGCAGACACCGCGGGAACTCGGCCGGCTTTCCAAAATCCTCGCTTCCCATGCCGGCCGCGCCCGCTTTCAGGACCTCGAGGTGGATTCGGTGAGCGCGCGCGTCGAAAGGGTCTCGCTGCCTTTCCGCCGCTTGAAGGATCCGCCGCCTGCCGCGGCGAGGGTAACCGGGCGGCTGGCGGAAGCTGCTGAGGAAGCACGGGAAAATATCGAACGGCTCCGGCGCTCGGCGGCGTTCCGGCGCAAGGCAGCGTCCGCGAGGCTAACTCGATTGCGGCTGGGAAAGATTTCGCTCCTCGCCTTGCCGTTCGAAATCGGCCTCGCAACGGGCGAGTTCCTCTGGCGGCAGAGACGCGCCATTGCGCTTTGTTATTCGAACGGATATTGGGGATATATTCCGCCCGCGAGCAGTCGGCCAGGCGATTATGAGGTTATCTCGTCCGCATTTCCGCGCGAGACCGACCGAAGATTGCGGGGCGCGGCGTTGCGGCTGGCATCCCGTCCCTAGCCGCCTGTGACGGCCGCTGAGCTTCATTCGGGCCCGTCTTCAGCCTGCCCGCACTTGCCCGCGAGCGCCGCCGAGCCGCCGGGCACGTAACTTTTGGCAATCTGGAGCAGCGGATTGTTGGGGTCGAGAGAAAGCTGCCAGATGACGACCCCGTTCGAATACCGGCAAGCCGCTTCCAGCGAACTCATAAAGGCTCGCACGCTGGGTCCCCCTTCTTTGTGCCAGGAGGTCCCTGCGGCGTAAACGCCCCCGTAAACGGGGAACCTTTTTCCCACCACCACGCGCGCGTTTTCGAGGAACGAGGCCAGGCCCATGCCGCGCTCGAGATTCATCCACCAGAGCCAAACGCCGTCCACGCACCCGCCCAGCCGGTCGGCTTCCCCGCGATCGAGATCGTAAACGGTGGGAACGTCCAGAAGATTCGGATTGATCTTCTGCTTGGCTTGATAGATCTGGCAAAGATATTCGTGGGTGAAAGTTTTGGGATTGTAGTCCACCAACAGGTCGTCAATGTTGACCCCGCGCAAGTGCGGATATTTCAAGGAGAGCTCGGCGAGCACCTGGAACCACTTTACGTAATCGGTGTCATAAGGATGCGAATCGCCGCCCTCGGTGGGCGGGATCAGAATGGCCCAAAGGTCAATGTTCGCGGTTTGGGCGGCCTGAAGCAGCTTTTGAAAGTTGGGCCAATCGTTCGGAGGGCCGGCCTGGATCGGAAAGGCGGCGCACTGGAAACCGAAATCGCGGATCAGCCGAATCGTGCTGCCGACATCGAGGCTGTGGTCCGGATTCTGAATGGGCCGGAACCAGGCGCAAGGCGCTGAGCCCATGGCGTGCCAGGACTCCTTCGCCGCCGCATCGGTCGGCGGCAACGGCCCGGCGAGCGGCGGGGCCGCAAAACCTGCCGCGGCAATTAGCATCAGGGACATCGCAAGGCATGAAATCATCCGTTTCATAGAGTGCATAGCCCTTCCTCCTGTGATATCGAGCTCCGCCGAAGTGATTAGCGTCCGCCTGGCCGGTAGTATCGGATGCGCCGCGCGTAAAGAGCAAGTTGAGCCCTCAGATCCTCCACGGGCGACTGCCCCACATTGGCGCTGATAAAGACCGATGGGGGCTTGCCGCGGACGGCCAATTGTTGGGCCGCTTCGATCATCGTGGCGTGGAGCAGCGCGGCTCCGGCAAGCGTCGAGAGCGGTCCCATGGCTACAGGCATTCCGGCGATGTGAATGGCGGCGTCGCCGGGCGGACAGTGATTGTCCAAAACCTGATCGGCGACTTCAAAAAGCCGGCGACCGGCGGGATGCCGCGAAGCGGTGCTGCGCGAGTGATCGAGGCTCGTCAGGGCAATCACTTTCATCCCCGCCGCCTTCATCCGCAGCGCGAGCTCGATGGGCAGCGCGTTGCGCCCGGAATTCGAGATCACAATTCCAATGTCGCCGGCGGCAAACCCCGCCGCGCTCGCCAGTTCGTCGGCGGCATCGAGCTTGCGCTCGAATGCCGTGCCTTCGATGACGCCTTGCGCGAATCCCAGCCGCGGATCGAGCAACGGATTGACGGCGACGAGCCCGCCGGCGCGGTGGAAGACTTCCTGCGCCAGCAGCCACGAGTGGCCGGAACCAAACGTGTGGATGATTCCTCCCGACTCGAGCGCAGTGGCGATGAGCGTGCCGGCCGCGCGGATTTGCGCGAGGTCAATCGCATCCAGCAGGCTGCGAATGGCGGCGAAGTATTGGTTTACGGGATCACCGGCTTCCTCGGCCATAGGGCAGAAAGAATAGTGCACCGCCGCCATCACTGCAAGAAAATTGCGGCCGCCTCCCGGGCCGCGTACTGGACGGCGGGCAGGGTGGTGTGGAACAAGCGGGCGGCATCCTTGAGCCCGTGCTGGCGGGCGTGAGCGACAAGGCGCAGGCGGTGGTTAAAAGCGTTTCCCATCTCCCCGATCAGGTCGAAGTAGCGCAGGGGAGCAGACATGGCCCGCCGATTTTAAAGCCGTTTGGCGGCGGCCTTGCTCTCCCCCCAGCAAGGCCGTCATCTCTTCCCTCCTCTTCCCACTCAAGCACTTCAATCCCCCAGGGGGGATACGACGTACCTTCCCAGTTCCATCTGGGCCCAAGAATCGCGATTGAAAGGCGGCGGGGGCAGCAGAAAAGGTGCTCACCCTCGCGGGATGTGTGTTATAAGTTTTAGACGGATCTTCCCCGCGACAATCGGCTGAAGTTGTTGTGTTCAGATGAGCGAGTAGATTCTCTCTCTA
>JAKAWO010000096.1 GCA_021827255.1 Acidobacteriota bacterium
CATCCTATGGCAGGGCGTCGCGCCGCGCAAGCTGGGGACGAATGGAGGTGGACTTGCTTTGCGAACAGTCACGTATAGCCATCGAATTAGACGGAGGGCACCACCTTGGGAACGCGGACGCATACCGGCGCGATTGGAACTCCGTACTGGTACAATCGAGCAATGCCTGAGCCGAACGGGAAGGCCGGAGATCATCTCGCCAACGAGCGGACGTTTCTCGCCTGGGTTCGCACCAGCATCAGCATCATCGTCTTTGGGTTCGTCGTCGCCAAGTTCGGGATCACCTTGCGGGAGTTCCTGCGACTCCAAGGCCACGTCCGCCAGGAAAGCGGGCTTTCGCTTGGCATGGGCATCGCGTTCATGGCCATGGGGGTCTTCATGGCCGTCGTCGCGCTCATTCGCTATCGCATCACCGAACGGCGCCTCGAGGCGGGCGAGTTCAAACCCGCCAAAACGGTGGTGGTGTTTCTTGGCGTCGTCACCGCTCTATTCGGGGTTATTCTCGCCGCTTATCTACTGCTCACCGCCAGCAGGATCTGAAGGGGGGCGCAGGCTTTGGCGACATCGCGCCAGGCGCCGATCCGCGCGCCAAGGTCGCCCGAGGTTCATTGCGAATCTCATTCACCGCACGGTGTTGATGAGGCGGCCGATGTCGAAGCCAAGTCCAAAGGAGAAGATATTCAGATTGTAGGGGACGCTCCGCGTGTAGCCGGCCTTCGCCTGGATGAAGCGTCCAAGCCCAACCGCCGCCCACAGCGAAACGCCGTTGTCCCGGGCGAGGCCCGCCGGCCCGACGGTCTCCTGGGCGCTCTGAAAGAAATGTGGGTTGTTCGGCCGCCCGCCCACAAACAGTGTGCCAGCTTTTGGATTGAACCGGGAATAGATTTTCTGCGTGCCGTAGGGGACGATGTCGTAAGCCGAAGCGCCTACCGAGACGAAGGGAAGGATGCCCGCTCGGATCCCACCCTCAAAGTGCGCCACGTCGCCGAAGGTTGTGAAGGGGCGGGTGAAAAGCGGCGTGTCAGAGACCGTATTCGCCAAGCCGATGTTGGCAAAGGGCGTCAGCCTGAAAAAGCTGCGCTGGAAGTGATTGTTCCAGTCGTAAGTAAAGCGGCCGGTCGTCAGGCCAAGCCGCTTGTCGCCGGTGGGTGCTGTTCCTTCAAGGGTAGCGTCGTAATCGAGCAGAGGGTTGTTGAAGGAAAAATTGAGGTCAAGATAAGCATTGCCGATGCCGGTTCCGGATTGATAGCCCGCCAGCGTCGTGCTCGATGACGGGTTCACAAAATACACCGGCAGGCCGCCATCCATACCAAACCACCGGTCGAAATTGTAGCCTACGGTGGAGTCGAGCTTGTACACTTGGCCGAGCGTGCTGGCGCTGCCGTAAAAGCTCTCGTAAAACGTTGCGCCCTTCTCCGACGAAGCCGCGCTCCCCGCTGCCGCGGATGAATTTTGGGCTCGCGCGGCGGCGGCAAAAACCAAAATTAACAAGCTCCATGTCAGGTTCCGCATGCGCTCGAACTCCTTCGGCGTTTCGCCTCGCTCCTGCCAACACCCGTCCCTAATATTCCTTCAGCACGTAGCGTGCCAGGGCGAACTGATATCGCCCTGCGCCATCCCATTGAAAATAATTGTGATGCTCTGGCTGAAGACTCCCCCAAAATGACCCCGCGGCCTGGAAAGGCGAGAACAATTACCCAAAGGATGTCGAAAATACCAGGACGGTCTGCGGTCTGTCCTACGGCGTAGGGGGAAATTGGCCGGTCAGGGTTGATCGCTTCCCGCCGTGATGGGGTTCCAATTATCCTTTCCGCGCAAGAACCTCTGAGGGCGAAAGTGTTGGGCCTCGTGGCGGGTAAGCTTCCGCGCCCATTTGACGCGCGCTTCGGGATTCGCGCCCGGGCCGGTGGAACCATACTCGGCATACCATGCGGTCTTCTCCTTTGCGACGCTGTTCCAATTATTCCATCC
Source organism: Acidobacteriota bacterium (assembly GCA_021827255.1). Classification (GTDB taxonomy): domain Bacteria; phylum Acidobacteriota; class Terriglobia; order UBA7540; family UBA7540; genus JAKCCV01. The sequence goes on from JAKAWO010000096.1 coordinate 1,972, forward strand.
CGATGGACGAATTTGATTTCCCATCCAGCAGTCAATATAGACAACCCGCGAGTAACTGCGCCACGGACGCCCCAAGAAGACCCCCTTGCCCGTGTTCTGTCCCGTCAGGCGGCAACGATAGAAAACGTACCCACCCGATCCATCAGGCTCTCGACGGCTCTCGGCGGTGATATACCCGGGGCCGTTGCTACGAATCACGCAGTGATCGAAGACCGCGCGGGCGTTTCCAAAGATGAAGTCCACGGCCCCCTCAATGTAACAATCGTAGTAATACTGCCGCCCTGTGGCCGCGTATAAAGTGTCTTGATACCCAATAAAGCGGCAATGGCGGAATACGGCGCGGTCGGAATGGATGGCCAATGCGACGGCCTGCGATCCCGGCCCATAGGAGTTCTGGAAGGTCAAGTTTTCGGCCCGAAAGGCCGTGCCATTGATTTCGACGGTGCTGCTGAAGAAGGTTCCTCCCGCAGCCTTGGCGCTCATGTTGTAAGTAATGACCGTGTCCGCGGGGCTCTTGCCCAGTCCGATCAACGTCACTCGCGGGCGATCCTGGGGGATGATGACCCGCTCGTGATAAACGCCAGGCCGAATCTCAATGATGAGCCGTCCCGCTCCTTCCACGGGCGCATGGTCCATCGCTTCCTGAATGGTCGTGAAATCACCCCTGCCATTCGGCGCCACGACCACGCGTATAGCTTTTTGCGTTGGTCGGCGGCGCGGCCCGGACCGAGCCGCGTGAGCCTGGGGGCAGAGCGCGAGCCAGACAAAGCCCGTCGCTGCCAGCCTTCCAATTCTCACCCGTGTTTTCACGCTTTCCCTCCGCTTGCTGGAGTCCACGCAGTGAAATTCGCGCCATTGCATATTCAGGAGCAGGGCCACTTCGTGGCAAAACTTTTTGAAAGCCGGAACCTTTTGCTCCTGCTCAACGCTGGATCGCCCTTGATTTCCCCCAGCGGCTTCGACCCTATGGGCTCGCGGGCATGGGCGTAAATTTGTCGCGGCAATGATAAGGTTCGCCTTTGCCCGGCTCGCCGATTAACTTGACGTCATCTCCGGAAGGCCGAAAATCAACCGGCCCAGGGCCGAGCCGAATCCGCGCGTGGTCGGCTCGGATGCGAACCCCTTCGGACGCATCCAGGATCACGTTATCGAAAGTAATGTCTAGGCGGTGAGCGGCATCGTAGCCGTCAAGAAGGACCCGGCCCGGCCCGGAAATACGGACGTTGCGCAAGGTGATGCCGGTAAAGGTTGGAATTTCGCCGCGCCTCGCGCCATAGAACGAGTAGTGTGAATCCATCACAATGGGGCGGGGCGTGTCCCGGATACAGACATCGCGATAGACGACATTTTGGACCCTGCCGCCCCGGCTCGAATTAGATTTGATGCGAAGACCGTTATCCGCGCCGTCAATCGTCAGGTCGCTGACGCGGATGTGGCCGACCCCTCCGTTGGTGTTGCTGCCGATGGACATTCCATGGCCGGTGTAAAAATGGTCGTGGTCAACGCTGAGGTGCGAAGACGGTCCCCCCGACCCAGCCTTGATGGCCACGTCGTCGTCGCCGGTGTGAATGTAACAATGGGTGATCGTCACGTCGGTCGCGGAGGACGGATCAATACCATCCGTGTTCCGCGCCGTCCGAGGAGTATCAATGATCACGCCCCAGGCTGTAAATCCCTTCCCGTCCCGGTACAGGACGTGAAAGTTTGGAGAGTTTCTGAGCAGGATTCGATAAAGCGTGAAATTGTTTGAGCGCGTCATCTCGATCAAGCGAGGGCAGTTCTGGTTCAACTTCTTAACCTTTGCCTCGTGTGCCAGACCCCACCAGGAGATATTTTCACCCATAAGGTCAGCCCAGCCTCGTCCGTCAATGGTTCCGGGACCCATGATGGCCGCGTTCGGAACATGGTCGCCGCTGATCAGCGGCTTGCACCCGTGGCCGTGGCGCGTCAAGGTGCCACAGCTTCCCGGCGAGAGGTCGTAGTCGCGCGGGTTTCTTGACCCAAAGAGAATCGCGCCTTTTGCGACGCGCAGGGTAACGCCGGGTTTCAGGCTGAGAGGTCCGGAAAGGAACGCATTGCGCGCGCCGTCCGGCATCAATTCGACGGCGTGGCCGGTCGGGCAGTGGTCCAAAGCCATCTGAATTCGCGCTGTGTCAGGTTTACTTTCATCGCGCCCGCGGAGCGTTCGCGCCTCGCCGATCGCCACCCGCCGGGCCTTCAGGCGCACGCCAGCAGGAGGAAATGTTGGTTCGGTCACGGTTCGCAAGTCCTGAGCGCGCAGCCTCGCCAGCCCGGCAAAGGTTGTCACGATCAGGCAGATGAGGCCCGAAACGATAAGGCGCGATGCGATCGCAGACCGCGTCATTCCAATTCTCCCCCGGCGAACACCGAGTCAAGAGGCCGCTCATCGTCCGCGAGACCTGAAATGATAGCCCTGCGAACCCTCATCATCAAGCCATTGAGGTCGTCAGCCGTCAAGCCTTCGGTGGGAATGGGGTCATGAAAGGTGAGGCGAATCGTGCCGGGATGCACCCGCCATTCGCCTTTGCGCAAGATCTTGGAGGAGCCGGAGACGGAGATGGGAACAATCGGCGCGCCCGCCTGCGCCGCCATACGAAAGACCCCCTTTTTGAAAGGTTGCAGATGACCGTCCGGGCTGCGTGTGCCCTCGGGATAGGCAAGAAACGAATAGCCAGCGCGCAGCTTGGCTGCGGCCTGTTCCACAGCCGCCCGCGCTTGCTCGCGATTGCGGCGATCAACCAGGATGAAGCCGCGCAGTTTCATCGCCAGTCCGAGAAATGGGACTCGGAAAAATTCCTTTTTTACCAGAACAAGCATTGGCGGGGTCAGCGAGAGCACCGCAGCCGGATCGGAAATGCTCTGATGGTTCGGCATATAGACAGCGGCCTGGCCGCGCGGGATTTTCTCAAGGCCGCACGATTCCACCTTGGCTCCGGCGACCCATAGCGCCAGCCTCGCGCCCATCACTCCTGCCTTGTAGAGCGCGTCGGTGCGCCCCGTCAGGAGGGCCAGCAGCAGCAAGGGACCGCCGACCACTATCATGTAAATGGGAACGATGACGGCCAATAGGTACGTCCGAATCATGGCCTGTTTGGACCGGTTTCCGTCTTTCCGGCCAGCCAGCTATCGCGGAGGGCGCGCTCAGCGGCTGCCGCGTGGCGCAGCTCCCGGATCCTGTATGTGATGGCTGGCTTGCCGCCGAGCGCATAATAAACATCAAACGTCTGGCCTCGCCGTTCAACCGTGAATTCGACTCGCTCACCGGGCTTCATGCCGCGCAGCTCTTCCTCCGGAGGGGCTAGAAGCTCCACACCGTCCATCTTCAACAATTGGTCACCCGGCCGGAGACCGGCCGTGGCGGCCATGCTCGACGGCTCGACTGACTCGACAGTCACCGGACCTTCAAAGCTCTTGAGCGCCGTAAAATCGAGCGCGGGCGCTTGAACCGTCTTGGCTTCGAGCTGGAGCCCCGCATAGGCAAGGTATTTGTTGTAATTCAGTTCCTTCACGCCGCGCACGTCGTCACGCCAAAACCTGACGGCTGAAAAACCCGGAGCGAGCTGGGCGGCAAGGCTTTCGAGATCGCGCTCGCGGTAGAACCTCCCGCGCCGGGCAAAATCCGTGTTGAGGCGCCGCATCAGAGTATCCAGGCTGGCGCGGTCTTGGCTTCCCTGGCGAATGCCGAGGTCCAGCAGATAACCCAGCAGCTCGCCCTTGTTGTAATACGAAATGCTGCGCTGCGGGCGAAAATAGTCTGGATATTTTTCAAGCCACGCTTCAAGACCCGCGGTCTCAACGCTCTCATAGAAGCGCGCCGGCCGAGATTCCAGACTTCCGATGGCGCGGGCGACGTGACGGTAAAACTGCCGGCGATTGATCAGCTCCGCGCGCAGCAATGTGAGCTCGCCATACGTGCTCGTGACGCCTTCGCAAAACCATAAGTCGCGTGTGTCGTTGCCGTGAACGTAATCAATCGGCTCAAGGCGCGCGGGGCGGATGCGCTTGACGTTCCAGAGGTGAAAAAATTCATGGGCGGCCATGGCTTCGACACCCCGAAGCGTCCGGCGCGTCTGGTCCGCGGGCACCGTAATCGCCGTCCCGTCCCGGTGTTCCATGCCGCCGCCAACCGGCGCGTGAGGAAAATTAAAAATGAAGGTGTATCGCTTGAAAGGCACATCGCGCATCATGCCCGTCTCGGTCGCTGTGATCTTCTCGAGCCCGGCGATCAATTTCCGGGATGCGTAATCCGCGGAATGGGCATGGACAATAACCCGGTACAACGCGCCTCGCTGAGTGTAATCGTACTCCTGGAAATGCCCGGCTTCGGCGGGGCTGTCAGCCAACACATCATAATCTGCGGCCCGATACTCTCCCGCCCCCGGTCCGTGGTGGAGCAAAGTTGCCAACTTCCAACCCGGGGGCAGGAGAAATTTGACGCGGACGGGCCGGCTGCGCTGCTGCGGCAGATAAAAGCACAGCAGGGCTGGATTGAGAAAGGCTTGCTGGGGCGTGAGCGCCGCTGAAAACGGCCCTTTGCGGTTGGCGTAAACCTGGTAGCGCAGCTCCAGGTCTTTGCAAGCCGAAGGACTTGCCCAGGTGTCGAGGTTGATCCGCCGCAGCGGCTCCGACCGACCATTGCAGGTTGCCGTGAGCTGCTGGACGTCGCGGACAAAATCACGAATCTGGTAGAGACAATTCCAAGCTGGAAACTGGATGTCGGTTCCCGCCGGCGCGGCAGGAATGTCCATGACAACTCCAACCAAGTGCGTGGCGGGCCGGCGCAAGTCAAGCTGGAAGCGCAACGGAGTTTCCCGGCTGCGGACAGCGGCCCCGGCCGCCGGCCAGCCAACCAGGAACACCGCGCATAGAGCTCGAAGGATAGCGAGATGAGCAGGGTTTGATGAGGAAGGAACCGTAGCGGCCTCTAACTCTCGCAATGGAATCTTCCCTCGGCGATGGCTGCTGCCGGGCCGGTTAACGTGACTTCTCCACCTTGTGGCCAGTTCACCTCGAGCGAGCCCGCCGGCGTGCCCACGCGAACCCTTCGCTCCACAAACCCATTCAGCATCGAGGCTACAGCCGCCGCGCAGGAGCCGGTGCCGGATGAAACCGTTTCCCCTACGCCGCGCTCCCAGAAGCGAACTTCGATTTCGTCGCGCGAGGCAACTGTAATGAACTCAACGTTGGTCCGATGAGGGAAAAGCCGGCTGCGCTCTATCTCGCGGCCGACTTTTCGCCAGTCCATCGAAGTGAAATCGCCGACAAACATCGAACAGTGCGGATTGCCCATGGAAGTCACCGTGACGCGCAAGACGCCGCGCTCGGTCGGGAGAGGAAAGCCGATGATGGGAGGGGGCGTTCTTCCGGCTTTGAACGGAATCCGAGCCGGGTCGAAGATAGGCTCGCCCATTGAGACGCGAAAGCTCCATTCGAGCCGACCTCCCTTTTGGGGGGAGCGAATCGTCTCGAGCGTCTTGACGCCCGCTGGCGTCTCAATCCGCAGCGCGCGGGGCTTGCGGTCCGGCCGCAGCAAGAACGCGCCCACGCACCGGATGCCGTTGCCGGACATTTCGGCTTCGCTGCCGTCGGCGTTGAAGAATCGCACGCGAGCGTCGTTTGACGTGTCGCGCGCCTCGCCCACAGCCAGAAAGCCATCCGCGCCGATGCCGGTGTGACGATCCGTAATCGCTCTGGCCAGCTTGGCCAGGTTCCGAGGGAGGTTTTTGGCGCGAGCAACGATAAAGTCATTGTGAAGGCCATGAAACTTGGCAAAGCGAATGGCAGACCGGTTTGGCATCGCGTTTGTCCGAGGGGCGCGCTTGTTTCTTCGAGAGCGCGGTCGCTTCCACTCATCTTACCCGCCGGCGCTCTCCACAGCGGCGGTCGTTATCGCCCATCAAAAGGCTCGAAGACTCCATAGTGTTGTCCCGCGCCGGTCGGCAATCAAGGACAATCTATGACGTCTTGCGGCGATAGATCGAAACGGTCCGGCGCTGAGCGGTCACGCGGAGCACCGGCTGAAAATTACGGAAAGCGCGTGGGTATGCGCGCATGAGATTGTCCACCGCGTCCCCATCTGCGGTCACAATCCATTCCACCCAGTGGCCGGGGTCTTGCTTGAGCCGCCGCCAGTAGCGCCGGTTGTCTTGGGTGAGTATGTTGCGATAGTCAATTCCCACCCGCGGCGCGACACACGGCCACTTCCCCGAGGCCATCAAGACTCGGCCCCCGTCGTAGTGCTTGTCAAAAAACCGCGTGACCGCTTCCGACTCTGGCGACTTGCAGGGCGTATTCAGCACGCTTTCACGAACCAGAGGCAAGGTCACGAGGCCGCCGCGAATCTGCGCCACGCCCTGCCAGGCCAGGATCGTGATAAATGCCGCCGCCAAAGCGCGCCTCGTCCGCGCGTCGAGCCTGGGTGAAATCACGAAACAAGACGATAGCGCGAGACCCGGCAGCAGTTCCAGGCCATAGCGCAGATTGTAATAGGTGAAAGGGAAAAATGGCGGCACATAAAGCGGGACAGCCGCGTGGGCCATCGCCTGGACATAAAACGCCAGCGGCACGATAAGCAATAGCCCGGCAGAGCGCCGAATGCGGCTTTGCCGGTCCGCCACGAGAGCCACCCATCCCAACACCGCAAGCTCGAGTGTCCAAGGCCCGGCGATCAGCCGGATATCTTCCAGGTAATACCTGGCGGAGATCACAAGGCTGCCTTCCGTGGGATATCGAAAGCCTGTGGTGGCAAGCTGATGAGCGTAAATCGCCTTCGCGGAAGATGGCCCGTAATAAAATTCGAGCGGATTCCCGAACCGGTAAGCGTTGTGCAGAAGCCACAGCGCCGGCCCTGCCCCGGCAATCAGTGAAAAGAGCAAAAGGCGACGAAACCGCTCGCGCCAAGGCCCCGGCCGCGCCAGAAATACGAAAATAGCCGCAAAGGGCAACACGTACCATTCATCGTAGCGGGTCAGCGTTCCGGCGAAGGCGGCGAGCCCGGCCAGGGCCAGCGTCCAATCGGAGCCGCTTTGCTGAAATCGAAACAGGCCGTAAACGGTCAGAATGGCCCAGAGAATCGCCATAGACTCGGTCATGGGCATGCTCGCGAGGTACAACATATTCGGGCAGAGGGCAAATCCGGCGAGCGCCACCAGACCCGCAGCGAAACTCCCATTCATTTCGAGCCCCAGTCGAAATAGGAACCATCCGGCAACCACAAAACAGGCCATCGAGACGATGCTGCCCGCCAGCCCGGAGCGCCAGAGAAAATCACTTGCGGCGAGCGGTGAAACAATAAGGTGAAAGAGAGGAAGCCAAACGGTCCCGATTTCGGGATAGCCTGGCGTCATCGAATCGAAGATACGCCGAGCGCCCTCCATGTGCGCGAGGGCGTCCCCGTAAATGTCCGTCACGCCCAGGCGGTAAAAAGCCCAGAGACTCAAGGCCGCCAGCGCCAGAAGAAACATCCAGACGGGCAGAGTTAGGCGTTTGGGCAGATGGGCCGCTAAGGAAATGGGCTGGGTGGGTGGGGCGGGCGGCTTAGACAT
>JAKAWO010000097.1 GCA_021827255.1 Acidobacteriota bacterium
GCTGCCGCCAGCGTGGTCTCAGGAACGACTTTATCGCGTGGGGGGCCAATGACCCAATCGCCTATTGTTGTCCTTGATTTCGGCTCGCAGTACACGCAGCTCATTGCGCGGCGGATTCGGGAGATGAACGTTTACTCGGTCATCGTGCCGTGCAACATCAAATTCGACGAATTGGTGAAGATGAGCCCGCAGGCGCTAATTCTTTCCGGCGGGCCGTCGTCGGTTTACGATCCCGCGTCGCCAGCCTGCGATGAACGGGTTTTCAAGCTCAACGTCCCGGTGCTGGGCATTTGTTATGGCTTGCAGTGGATGGCTTATAGGCTAGGCGGCAAGGTCGAGCCGGCGAGACGCCGCGAGTACGGGTTGGCGATGCTGGAGATTGACCCCGGGAGCGAGCTTCTGTCGGGGCTTCCGTCGCCTTTGCGCGTCTGGAACAGCCACGGCGACCACGTGGTAGCGGTTCCTCCGGGCTTTCGCATCACCGGCCGCACGGAGAACGCCATTTCGGTGATTGAGAATCCGGTCGCCAAGATGTTCGCCGTGGAGTTCCATCCCGAAGTCCGGCACACGGACCGCGGGGCCGAGATCCTGCGGAATTTTGTGGACCGGATTTGCGGCATCAAGCCCAACTGGTTTCCACGGTCATTCATTGAGGAGACCGTGGCGCGGGTGCGGGAGCGTCTGGGCTCGGAGCGGGCGCTCTGCGCGCTTTCAGGGGGCGTGGACTCAGCCGTGGCCGCCACGCTCGTCAGTCGCGCGATCGGCGACCGGTTGACCTCGGTCTTTGTCAACAACGGCTTGCTGCGCAAGAATGAGTTTGAAAAAGTCAGCCGCGTTCTGCGCCAGCAAGCCCACCTGAACGTCGTCACGGTGGACGCCAGCCAGCGTTTTCTCGCGCGGCTGGCCGGGGTGACGGATCCCGAGCAGAAGCGGAAAATCATTGGCGGGGAGTTCATTCGCATTTTTGAGGAGGAAGCGCGGCGGCTCGGAGAGGTGAAATTTCTGGTGCAGGGAACGCTTTATCCTGACGTCATCGAGTCGGTCTCCGTGCGCGGGCCGGCGGCCTCCATCAAGAGCCACCACAACGTGGGTGGCTTGCCGGCGGACCTTCGCTTTGAACTGGTCGAGCCGTTACGCGAACTTTTCAAAGATGAAGTTCGGGTGGTCGGCAAAGAGTTGGGCCTGCCGGACGAGTTGGTGAGCCGACAACCCTTCCCGGGTCCGGGCCTGGCCGTGCGCATCTTGGGTGAGGTTACGGAAGACCGTTTGCGCATGGTTCGCGAAGCGGATGCGGTTCTGCTGGAGGAAATCCGCGCGGCGGGACTCTATAACGAGTTGTGGCAGTCGTTCGCCGTGCTGCTGCCCATTTCGAGCGTTGGAGTGATGGGCGACGCTCGAACCTACGCCTCGACGATCGCGCTTCGAGCGGTGAAATCGGAAGATGGCATGACCGCCGACTGGGCCCGGCTGCCTTCCGAGGTGCTGGAAAGGGTGTCCACCCGCCTGGTCAATGAAGTGAAGGGCGTGAACCGGGTGGTGCTCGACATCACCTCGAAGCCGCCCGCGACCATTGAATGGGAATAGAAGACCCCTTCGGCTGCCGCGGTGGGTCTGCCGAGCGATTGAGTCGCGGAAAACCTCTAACTACCGATTGGCCAGCTTTTGGGCCATGTAGAGCAGCAGGCGGCGGTCGCGCTCATTGATTCGGGAGAGCAGGCGTTTGACCTTTTGAAAAAACCGCGAGTCCTTATCCGCTGCATACTCGGCCACTAGCTCATCCGTCGTGCGGCGCTGGGTCAGGTTCGGCAGTTCGGGCGGTTGATCCCCCTCGTAGAACAGAGCGTAGAGAGGGATTTCGAGTGCTGCCGCAAGTCTCTCCAGGGTTTCGAGAGAGGGCACGGTGTGACCATTCTCAACACGGGAGATGTAACAGCGGAGCAATCCTGTCCGCTTTTCGATGTCGCCTTGCGAGAGGTTTTTTCCCTCACGCAGTTTGCGCAGTCGCAGTCCGATAACCATAATGATATCCTTTCACACCGTAATAATTTAGTCAATCGAAATTCCAGCACGAAGGAAGATGCACCGCAGGATGCCTGTAACCTTGAGACCCCAAGCATCGTCGAAGTTACTGGGAAGGACAGGCCATGGAACTTGAATGGCAAATCCGCACCCTGAGGCCCGCCAGGAAATTGAGCTCATTAAGCGTTGCCAGAAGGGCGACCGAGAAGCGTTTGGTTCCCTGGCGGAGACCTACCGCCGGCCAATTTTCTCGCTTGTCTTCCACCTCGTTCACCGGCGGGATGAGGTGGAGGATATCGTCCAAGAGATTTTCATCAAGGCTTTTGTCGCCATCCGAGGCTACAACTTTCAATCCTCCTTTCGGACCTGGTTGTCACGGATCGCCATCAACCATTGCTATGATTACTTGCGCAGAAATCGGGTCTCGCGGATTACCTACTTTTGGCAAATGGGGGAGGAAAGCGAGCGGCGAATTGAATCCGGCGGGGAAGGGCGGAAGCCGGGCCCTCACGGCCATGAAGATCAGCTTGCGCTGGCTGATTTAGTGGATAAACTATTGGCCAGAGCGCCGGTCGAGGATCGCATCATCTTGACCCTGAAAGAACTTGAAGATCGTTCGGTAGAAGAAATTGCCGGGATCAGCGGCCTCAAGCCGAGCACGGTAAAAGTTCGCCTGCACCGGGCAAGGAAGAGGATGTTGAAGGATTACAAAAAGTGGCGCCGAGGAGGGTGACGCATGCGCTGCCGAAAGGTTCGGAAGATTCTTGAAGAGGGGAGCCACGACGATCCGCACGTCCAGGCGCATGTGAAGAGCTGTCCAGCCTGCGGCGAGGCGGCGGCCGGCTGGAGCGTGCTGCGCTCCGGCTTCCGCCAGCTTCGGCGGGAAGAGCCGCCCGAGGTTTCTTGGGGATTTGCCGAGCGCCTGCTGCGCCGCCTCGAAGTTGCAGTCCAACGACCGAGCGAGGAGTTGATAGAGATGGCCGGGCGCCGGATCGTTTACGTGACGCTGTTGATCACCTTGCTCGTCCTCGTGAGCTTGTGGGCGCCTTCCTCCGGGCCGCGGGGAGCGGGGGGAACCGCTGAAGTGCTGGTCGCGCGCCCCGAGATGGCGGAGGTCAGCCAGGAGGCGCCTCTTGGCCTCGGCTCGCTCGCGCTTGTTCCTTCCAGATTGGCTGGACAGACGGCTGCGGGAGGGCAGCGACAAAAGTGACCCGCCGCGCTTACCTTTATTTTGTCCTCACCTTCATTCTCGGCTTGATCGTGGGGTCAGCCTTAACGCTGATCTACGGCTGGCACTCCGGGCGTTGGCACCGCCGCCCGCCGAACCGGCAGTGGATTGTCGCCCATCTCAAACGGGACCTGAATCTCGACGGCTCGCAAACGGCTCAAGTCAATCAAATTGTTAAAGACGATATGACGAAAATCCGGGGTCTCCAGAAACAGTTGGAGCCGCAATTCGCCGCCATTCGCAAGCAGGGACGGGATCGGATCCGACAGATCTTAAATCCAACCCAGCTCGCCAAGTTCAACGCCATGGTCGCCAGTTGGCACGCTCGAATGAAAAAGCGCCACCGTCACTGAGCCCAGCTTTCAGCTTTTATTCAGAAGGGGATGTCTTCGTCGGTGATGCCGGGGTCGGCGGCTGGCTCGGGCGCGGAGGGCGCGCTTTCACCCCGACTCGGGGCGGAGGAGTCGGCCGACAAACCCTCATGGCTCCGCTCGCCGTCGCTCTTAGCGCCCAGCATTTGCATGTTTCGCGCCACGATCTCGTAAGCCGTTTTCTTATTGCCCGCTTGGTCTTCCCATTGATGGCTGCGGATGCTGCCCTCAATGTAAACCAGCTTGCCTTTGGTCAGGTATTCTCCGCAGATCTCCGCTAGCTTGTTCCACGCAACGATATTGTGCCACTCGGTTTTTTTCTGCTGTTCGCCGTTGCGATCCTTGAAGCTTTCATCCGTGGCCAAGGTGAATTTCGCCACCGGAGCTCCGCTCGGAGTGTACTTCAGCTCGGGATCCTTTCCCAGGCGCCCGATCAAAATAACTTTGTTGACTGTGCCGCTCATGACACCTCGTTTCTCCGCCTGCCTTCTGAATGTCTGGCTTCACTTCTGCTTGCGCGGCGGTCGGTAGAGCGCCCTCAGCCGCTGGCGAGCCAAATCCGCCTCCGAGGAGTGCGGATACCGCTGAATCAATGAGCGCAACTCGCGGATGCCGGCTTGGGTTTCGCCCAGGGCGAGCAGAGCGTAAGCCTTCTTGAGCTGCGCGGTGGGCAGCCGGGGGCCGCTCTGATATCGGTCAAGGCACTTATTGAATTCCCCCACCGCCTTGGGATAATTGCCCTCGTCGTAGTAAGCGTCACCAATGTAGTATTGCGCGTCCGACGCGCGGCTGGTCGTCCCGTAATACTGCAGATATTCCTTGAAGCCTTGAATCGCCAAGCCGTACTGCCCGCTGTTATAGCTCGTGAGCGCCGAACTGAACAACGCATTGGGGTCAGGGGTCGCGGCTGACGTAGGCGTCGTCGCATCGGGAGAGGGGACTGACGGGTTCGCGCCGGGTGTTTCAGTCGCGCTTGTGGTCGTGGGAGGGGGAGCTTGGTTGAGGGTTTGAATGATGTTCTGAGTCTTGGCGATTTGGTCGCTCAGTTTGGCCAGGCGCGCGTTGGCTTCATCCACGCTCGAGCCCAACGCCTGGACTTGCCCCGTCAGGGTTTGCATGGAAGAACCGTAACTGGCCAGGCTGTGCTCGGTGGTCCGACGGATATCGCTGACCTGCTGCTTGATCGTTTGAACATCACCTTGCGTTTGCTGGATCAGCGTCTTCAGGATCGCCGTCTGCGTGGCCAAGGTCGTCTGCAAGGTCTGGACTTCCTGCTGGAGCGTGTCCAGTTGCTGCATCATTTCAATAGTTTGCCGGCTCACGGCGAACGCCGGCGAAGCTCCGAAAACGCCCATCCCGGCGGCGAGCAAAAGCGAAATCAAATACTTTTTCAAAGCGCCTTCTCCCTCTTTATCCGCAAAAATCGTCCCCCAGGCACAGTCTATCCCTGCCGCGCCTCGGGGTCAACGGGCACACAGAGACTCGGAGAGTTCCCGTGAGTTCCGTTCGCCCCTCGCTTGGCCGCGCAGGGACGATGAGGGAGGCGGCAGCGTCAAAAGGGGCCCGAAGTTGGCGGCTTGCCTCCCGCGTGCTAATGCGTCTCTGAACCAAACACGAAATGCGCCCGGCGGTTTTCCTGCCAGCAGGCACGGGTTTGCTCGGTGCAGAACGGGCGGTCTTTGCCGTAGGAAATCGTGCTGATGCGCGAGGCGGAAACCCCCAGATTGACCAGGAAGTTCTTCGCCGCGTCAGCCCGGCGCTGGCCAAGGCCGAGGTTGTATTCCTCGGTTCCACGCTCGTCGCAATGGCCCTCGATGGTGAAGTTAAGGCTGGGATGGGCCTTAAAGAACTGCGCGTCTTCCGTCAGCGCCGCTTGGGCATCCGGCCGGATGTTGGCCCGGTTGTAATCGAAGAACGCGTCCTTAACGCTTTGCTCGAAGAGTTCTTCCTCGGTGACCGGAGGCGCCGCTTCAGCCGTCGGCGCTGGAGGAGCGGTCGTAACGGTCACGCGCGCCTCATCAGTGTTCTCACCGCCCGGGCCTTTCAAGGTAAGCGTGTAGGTGGTGGACTGTTGCGGGCTGACGGTGGTTGATCCCTGCGGCTGCACCTTGCCGACGCTGGGTTCGAGGTCGAGATTAGTCGCGTTCTCCGAGGTCCAGGTCAGGGTTGCGGACTGGCCGGCCTGGATCGTGCTCGGCTCGGCGGTCAGGCTACCGGTCGGCGACGCGGCCGTCGCGGGCGGCGGTGGAGTGGCTGGCGGTGGAACGGCTTTCTTGTGGCATGAGGTGGTCCCGAGGACCGTCAGTCCCAAAATCGCGGTCAGGATTATAAGCCTCCGTTGGTGCGATTGCATTTTCATTCCTCCCTTGATGGATGACGATAAAAATTGAGAACTTGCGCCATGGAGATTCAAGGCTGGGGCGCCGCTTGAGGCTGGTTAACCGACGGCTACCGAGAAACCTAAACGCGGGATGTTATCACCGCTTTTGACACAAAAACAACCCAAAATTGCTTGCCAGGCTCGCGAGCCCGTGCCGGCCCTCGCGCCGCGGGGCCCACCTTGACCTCGAGATCCCCAGCGCGGGTTTCACTTCGACCAGTTGGCGTTCCAATTGCTGCCTCTGAAAGTTAGTTGTCGCGCATCCTGTCCGTTCGCCAGCATGCTCCAGATCTCCCGGTGGCCGCTGCGGGTAGAGGTAAAAACGATATGCCGACCGTCCGGCGCCCAGGCAGGATGCGTGTTGCGACCCTCGCCGTGGGTTAACTGCACAATCTGCCCGGTCGCGATATTGATGACATAGACGTCGTAGGTTCCCGTTTCCACCACGCCCCACGAGTAGGCCATGAACAGGCCGTTCGGGGACCAGGAGGGCGCGTTGGCATCGCCGCCGTAGGTAATCAGTCGCCGAAGATTGGTGCCGTCCGAGGCCATAATGTAAATCTGAGGGGTGCCGCTCCGGTCGGAGACGAAAGCAATTTCGTTGCCCGTTTTCGGATTCCAGACAGGCGAAATATTCACTTTGGGGGCAAAGGTGAGTTGCTCCAGGCCGGAGCCGTCGGCATTGATGGAGTAAATCTCGGGATTGCCACCCATGCTGGAGCAGAAGGCAATCTTCTTGCCATCGGGCGACCAGGCGGGCGTGGTGTTCAAGCCTCGGAAGGTTGGGAAGGGCAGCCGGCGATTGCTCAGCAGGGAAAAGATGTAAATCTCCGGGTTGCCGCCGGCGTAGCTTGTGAAAGCGAGTTTATGATCGTCCGGCGACCAGCGTGGCGTGGTACACAAGGAGTGGTAATTCGTGATGGGACGCTGGTTGTGACCGTCATAATCCATCACCCAGATTTCCGGGGCGCCGGTGCGGTTGCTGACGAACGCAATCCGCGTGAGATTGATCCCTGGAACTCCGCCCCCTAGAAGCTGGATGATGTCGTTGGCAAGGTGATGCGCAATGGCGCGGGCCGACTCCGTGTTTAAGTCCGCCACGTATCGCTTGGCCAGCGCGGCGGGGCTGCCGGGGCTGCGCACATCCTGCAGATAAGCGGTGACCACCATCTGGTTGTTGACCGATTCGGCGCTCCCGAGCACCAGCATCTGCGCGTTGGCGGGGGAGCTTGACCAAGCCTTAAAGTCCACTTGCTGGGGCGTCTGCGGAATCTTCAGCGGATAGTAGCTCTTGCTGACCAGATCGACGATTCCTGAAAACTCGAGGTCATCCCAGAGAACTTTGTTAAAGGTTTGGGTCAGGCTGACCAGTTGTTGATTGACCGACTGTGGCGGCAAATCAGGAACCGCCAGGCGAACCTTGGTTTGCCCTAAGTTGATTCCGGTCTCAAACCAGCCCTGGCCAAGGCCGGGGCGTGGGTTGAATAGAACAACGGCGAAGACAGAAAGGACGAAGCTAAGCCAGCGTTGATGGGACGACATTGCTCTCACGGAAGGGGACACTCCACGGGATTTTCCGCCCGGCCGCGGCGGGCGGGCGAGCGGGACTGAAGGAACGTTCAACGGCTCATGGGCGGTGGAAATCAAAGTAGAACTCCACATGAACTTGCTTTCCTGAATATGCCTGCGGAAGCGGAGCGAGCGGATTGGAAGCCAGCACCGCCCGCAGCGCTGAGCGGTCCACTTCCGGAATGCCGCTCGATTGCGCGATGCGAGCGTTGGCAATCGTGCCGTCGCGTTGGATGTCAAAGTCCACATAGACGCGGGGGGCGCTGACGATGCCCGAACTGATCGTCGAGAGCAGCCAGTTGGCGCTGATCCGGCTGCGGACGGCATCCACGTACCAGCCAAACAGGTCGCCAAAGTTGCCTTGGCCGAAGGAAATCCCTCCGCTCCCGGCGGCGCTGACAATCGGGCTGTAAGTCATTTGCGGAGGTCCGCCTTCGCCGAACGGAACCGCGTTGGGCGGTGGCTGGAACTTTTGCTTCTGGATCAGCTTGTTGACGCCTGCCAGTTTTTTCACCTTGATGGCTTCTTTGAATTTTGGAATTTTAACAATGTCCGGCGACGGCGCCAGCTTGGGCACGGGCTGCGACAAAAAGAGGCCAGGATTTTGCGTGGCGACCGTGCTCGGAGTTGAAACCACCGGCGGAGGAAGCGGAATCCCCGGCAGGGACGACACTGCGTTCACGTGGATCGCGCTGCCCGAGCTGAGGCCGTTCCCCCACGACGGCCCTCGGAAACCACCGATCCATGCGGTGATCGCCGCGGTCACCGCTAACGTCGCGTGCAGCGCAATGGACCACATCAGAGGGCCGCGCAAACCCGTCGTCTGACCCGGCATTTCGGGGAAGGTTGCTGCATCCATAGCTTGCTGGAAACCGCGTCTCGATTTCTCCCGCTTTTTAGGATGAAGGTTTGGTGTTCAAGGGCTGCGTGACGATATTGATGTTTTTGACGTTCGCTTGCTTCAAGGCATCAATCACCCCGGCAAACGCCCCAAACGCCACCGACTGATCGCAGCGGATAAAAACCGGCGCGTTGGGATCGTTGCCCATCCGCTTCCTCACGATGGAGCCAAGCCGGTGGATGTTGACGGGATCGTTGCCCACGTATAGAGTCTGCATCTTGTCAATCGTTACCACGACCTTTTCCTGATGCAGCACTTTCACCGTCTTGGTTTTGGGCAGCGTCACTTCGATCCCGGACTCGAGCAAGGGGGCCGTCACCATAAAAATCACCAGCAGCACCAGCATCACATCCACAAACGGCGTCACATTGATTTCTGCCAGCGCCGTGCGCGTCGTGCCTTTAGGCGTTGTGAAAGCCATCTTCGCGCTCCCTTCCTCCCTTGGGATTTGGGCCCGGCCAGGAGCGGCGACCTCTCCGCTCGCCGAACCGCGTCCTCTCGGGAGCTCCTGCTTACGTAAAGTACCGCTCCGTCATGTTCATGAATTCCAGCACAAAGTCGTCGAGCATGACTCCGAATTCCTTCAGCCGCTGCACGAACTGGTTGTAGGCGATGAGCGCAGGAATGGCCGCGAACAGTCCGCCCGCGGTGGTAATCAGCGCTTCAGAAATTCCCGGCGCCACGCTGCGCAAGCTGGCCGTTCCCGCCATGCCGAGCCCGTGAAAAGCATCCATAATCCCCCAGACCGTCCCGAATAGCCCAATGAACGGCGAGGCCGCCGCCGTGGTCGCGAGCCAGGAGAGCTGCTGCTCCATTTGGGTCAGCTCTCGCGCCGCGGCGATTTGGAGCGCCCGATGCACCGAATCGAGGCTCTTGATGATGGGCTTGCCAGGGTTCGAACTCACCGTCGCTTGGCCTTCAATTTCGCGGTAGCCGGCTTCAAAAACCGACGGCAGCGGGCTGCGCTTGAGGTGGGCCGCGGATATGCGGATGTCCGAGAGTTTCTTGCTCTGATGGAAAATCCGCAAAAAACCGGCGGAGTCCCGGCGAGCTCGCTTA
>JAKAWO010000098.1 GCA_021827255.1 Acidobacteriota bacterium
CACTATACGCCAGCCGGATCTGCGATGGGCGAGCATCCCTTCGGGCAGACGCAAGCGCCCAAGCGCCTTTATCAGCCTACCTTGACAAAGTTATCCTGCTCCAGTAACGTGGGTTGCGATTTGCGTCCTGCGGCGCGGCCGCAGGCGCGAGGGCGGGGCGCCAGACGGCTCGCCCTCTCGAAATGATCAAAACCGAAGACGAGCTGCGCAAAGAGATCGTGGAAACCGGGCGATGGATTCATCGTCTCGGGTTTGTTGCCGCATACGACGGCAACCTCTCAGCGCGCCTGGATAACCACCGCATTCTTTCGACCCCGACCACGATCAGCAAGGGCATGATGGCGCCCGACGACCTCGTGGTGGTGGATTACGAGGGCAAGAAAATTTCCGGACGGCGCAATGTGACCAGTGAAATAGCCATGCACCTGCTGATATACCGCCGCCGGCCCGACGTTCAAGCGGTCGTCCACGCGCATCCGCCCACGGCCACTGGATATGCGGCGGCGGGGCTGTCTCTCAACAAGGCGTTGGTTTCGGAGGTTGTGCTTTCGCTCGGCTGTATTCCGCTCGCAAGCTATGGCACGCCCGGCACGCCCGAGCTGACTGAAGCCCTGGCGCCCCTGGTGAACTCCTACGATGCCATCCTGATGGCGAACCACGGCGTGGTGACCTGCGGCGCGGATCTGATGCAGGCATATTTCCGCATGGAAACCGTGGAGCACTTTGCCAAGATTTCCCTGGTCACGGAGCTTTTGGGCCGCCAGGTCTTGCTCTCTGAGGACGACGTGGATAAACTGCTGGTGGCGAGACAGAAATACTTCGGCTCCGGCGCGCGCGCCCTCAGCCGCTCCGAGAGTTGCCCGGTCGCCGCTGGCGTGCAGGAGGGGTCTGAGAGAATTCACGTTACCGCGAATGAGCTGGCGGCTATGGTTTCCGACGTGGTCCGCCAAATCAAGCCCAAAGGCTAATGGCTGAACGTCGAGTTGGAGCGACCCGGACTTCGGCTCTCGAGCGCTAGATGTAAAGGGAGGTAGGGAATGGGTGAAGCGTTAGGGATGATTGAAACTCGCGGCCTGGTGGCGATGATTGAGGCCTCCGACGCAATGGTCAAGGCCGCCAAGGTCACGCTGGTCGGATGGGAGAAAATCGGTTCGGGATATGTCACGGCGCTGGTGCGGGGCGACGTGGCCGCGGTAAAGGCTGCGACCGACGCTGGAGCCGCTGCGGCCCGCCGCGTGGGCGAGCTGGTGGCCGTACACGTCATCCCACGGCCCCACCCCAGCCTCGAGGGCACGCTCCCGATCGGCAGGGCGGAATTGGCAGCCAAGTAGTGTCCGTGGGCCGAGCTGCTCCCGAATGAATCCGTCTGCCCACCGCTACGCTCAGGTCGGACGCAGGGGACGCGGCGGTCATTCGCCGGGAAAGCCAGCCCGCTCGCCCTGCCTTGCAGGTTCCGGGCTGCGGGCGCGAGCCTCGCGGGCCAGAGCCTCGTGAGCCTATGCAACTTGCCAAAGTGATCGGGACAGTCGTCGCAACGCGCAAAGATCCGCGCCTCGAAGGCAAGAAGCTGCTGATCGTCACGCCGCTGACCCCTGAGCAAGTCGAAACCGGCGGCCGGGAAACAATGCCCGCAAAGGCCAGTTATTGGGTCGCCGTGGATACCGTGGACGCGGGTTATCGTGAAACCGTCATCATCGTTCAGGGCAGCTCCGCCCGCATGGCGAGCGGGTGCAAGGACACGCCCATAGATACGGCGATCGTCGGCATCGTGGATACGGTAAAGCTTGACGCCCAATGAGCGCGGAGTCGAGAGTCGAAAGTTAAAGGTTAAAAGGTAACGGGCAGCCTGCTCTTGCTCCTGACTTCTATGTTTCTGGCAAAGGTTGTCGGCAACGTGGTGGCAACGATGAAGGACCCGGCGCTGGACGGGAAGAAAATCCTCATCGTTCAGCCGATTGACAAAAACGGCTTGGCGAGCGGCGAAAAGCTGCTGGCGCTCGATAGCGTCGGCGCGGGCGCCGGCGAAACCGTCTATTGCTGCCGCGGCCGCGAAGCCAGCTTTCCCTGGCTGCCCCAGGAAGTACCGACGGAAACGAGCATCGTCGCGATTGTGGACGAGGTTAATTTGGGAGACTTGTAGATTCAGAATGACTGGTTTCGAGCGCGGCGGCCAAGCCTCGCAGCTATTGCGACAGGTGCCCTACGATAATTCATCCTCTGTCATTCCAACAAAGAAGATGCTTATTGGGCAAGTGATTGGCGATATCGTCGCGACGCAGAAAGCGCCAAGCCACGCGGGGCGAAAGATTCTCGTCGTTCAGCCGCTCAACCTGGATGGCACGGACCGAGGCGAGGCTGTGCTGGCGCTGGACGCTGTGGATGCCGGGGTTGGCGACCGCGTGCTGGTGGTTACCGAAGGGTGGAGCGCCATGACGGCCGTCGAGCGGCCCCAATCGCCGATTGACATGGCCGTCCTCGGCGTGATTGATGCGGTGACGCTGGCCGAATAGCCAAAAAAGCTCGCCGTAACAGCAGCGACAACGCAACGTCGCTCGAAACACCCGCTCCAATCAAAATGTCATGCGCAGGATTTTTCCTGCGGCGGGATTGGAAAACAACTGCGGTCAGCCGGGCGATGAGGGCGCTGAGGCCGTCTTGAGGACACCCGAAAGCGTCCACTTCAATTCGTCCGTCAACTCAATGATTTGCATACCCTCCGCAACCAGCACCTTGCAGGCAAGGACGGGGCGCGCTGCGGAATCGGGCTGGCCCTCCAGTTTGTACGTGACGCGGCAGAGCTGGCACTCCTGGTTCCAGCAGAAGCGGCCGTAGGGGATGGTTTCCGGGCTCACGTACTGAAAGGCTCGTAGGCAGGTATTGTTCTCCGGGACTTGAAACTTCTTGCCACGGATCGCAATCTCGACGAGTTTCTCAAAATTCCGATAGAGCGTGTCGTTCATGCTGAGGCGCGCGCGGTCGGCGTCAGATCAGGCCGTGATACCCCGCCCTTCCACGATCGTGATGTAGCGGTCCACGGGAAGATGAGTGAAGCGGTCCACCCGCGTGCTGGGCGCGGGCCACTTCACCTCAATCCAATCGAATTTGGTTCGCGGGCCGATTCCCAGCACCAGACGCGGGTCATGAGCGGAGAGATAACCCCCGCCCGAAACCTTGTAAATGTACCGTTTCAGATCGCCGGCCTGCCAACTCACCTTGGCGCCAACCGCGTCAGGGTTGGCGACCTTGCCCTTTAGCAGAACGCCCAGCCAGTGGTTCAGTTTCCCGACGTTATTGCGGAGCAGCATGGCAGCCCCCTGGTTAGGAATCAGCAGCACATCCACGCCACCATCATTATTAAAGTCGCCTATCGCCAGACCGCGCCCGGGGAAGTCCTGCTGGAAAACCGGCCCGCTTTGGCTACTCACGTCCTGATAACAATGGCGGTAGTCTCCGTTGCCCAGGTTGTGCCACAGCAGGGGCGGTTCCTTGAAATGGACTGCGCTGTATCTCTGAGCTACTTTGTTGTCAGGATGGCCGTCGCTGATGAAGATATCCTCATTGCCGTCGTTATCGTAATCAAGAAACTTCACGCCCCAACCGCTCATAAAGCGAACCGTCATTCCGATGCCGTTGGAGATAGACTCGTCGTTGAACGTTTCGTCGTGGTTGTTGTGATAGAGGGAAAACATTTCTTCATCCACGTCGGTCAGGAAAAGGTCCATCCAGCCGTCTTGATCGTAATCGGCGGAGTCCACGCCCATCCCTGATCGAGCCCGTCCGTCGGCGCTGTAACCTACGCCCGATTGCAACCCGATCTCTTCGAACTTTCCGTTGCCGCGATTCAAAAACAGGAAGTTGGCCACGGTATCGTTAGCGACAAACAGGTCCATCAGCCCGTCGTTATTGATGTCCGTAGCCACCGCCCCCCACGAGATGCCTTTGGCGCTGGCAATTCCCGACTCTTTGCTGACGTCCGTGAAGGTGCCGTCCCCGTTATTGTGGAACAGCCAGCTCGGCATGGGATTATACACGCTCGGAATGCAGTAGTAACGCTCCCCCGTCTCCCGATTGCCGCAGAATTTATTGAGCGATTTCGAAAACTCAATGGACTGGCACACAAAAAGGTCCAGACGCCCGTCGTTGTCATAATCGAACCAAAGGGCGCTGGCCGCCAAACCGACAACGCCGACGCCAGCCTTTTGGGTGACGTCGGTAAAAGTCCCGTTACCATTGTTGTGATAGAGATGGCAGCGCCCGTACTGGGTCAAATAGAGGTCCGGCCAGCCGTCACCGTCGTAATCACCCACGGCCACCCCCATGCCGTACCCGTCGCCCGCCAGCCCTGCTTTGTCCGTCACGTCGGTAAAAGTGCCATTGCGGTTGTTGTGGTAGAGAGCGTTGCGAAGGGGCGGGTTCGGATCATAGAAGTCGCACTTGCCGCTGTTGACCAGATAAATGTCCATCCAGCCATCGTTGTCGTAATCTATGAAGCCGCCGCCACCCCCCAGGGTTTCCGGGAGGTAGTATTCCGGAGAACGGCCGCTCTCATGCACGAAGTGGATTCCGCTGGCCGAACTAGGAACGACCTCGAAGACAGGAAGGCCATTCGGTGGCTGAGGAACGGGCGAGCCTGACAGGTGCAGAATTCGCCCCGACAGCCCTTGGCCTGCCAGCCCGGCCAAGCTGATGGTTTTCAAAAACTGGCGGCGTGAGCTGGTCATTTCCCTTCTTTTCCCCCTGACCTTCATGTCTTGCGTTTCCTCCCAAGCTTCCAAAATGCATGAATTTCGATTCAGACCCGGCACCCTGGATCTGGCAGAGCCCTCCTGTCAGGTCTTCAGCGCGGTGGAGTCCCGGTGGGCTCCTGGACCTGATGGGGACCGAGTTCTCCCCGTGAATTGGACATTCTGTAGGACTGTCCCGCGCTCCCACGCTCGGAGCGCGATTGCCGCAGAATCGCGTTCAGCCGTACAAACTCTGCGCGCTGTCGCGCTGCGGCTTTGGGCCGGTGGTCTCGGGCAAGGGCTTCGGCCAGACTGTAACGCACCTCCGGGCTGAAGGGTCCAAACTTTCTGGCGAGCTCAAGCTCTTTCACCGCCTCCTGCACCTGCCCCGCCCCCAACAGCGCCCGGCCCAGCAGGTAATGCGCCGCGAAGGAGTCGGGGGCGAGTTGGACCGCCTTCTCAGCGAGTGGCAAAGCGTCCTTGCCCCGGTTCAAACGCAAATCAACGAAGGCGAGCTGCAGGTACGCCATCGCGCTCTGAGGGTTAACCTTGATCTCTTTGTTGAATTGCTTTTCGGCTTCATCGTAGCGCGCCAACCGAGCCAGCATGGAACCGTAGGCATAGTGAACAAAGGGGGTTGTGGGATAGTCTTTGATCAACTTTTGAAAAGCCGTGTCGGCTTGATCGTAATCATCGAGCGCAATGAGCTCGCCCACTTCGCCCGCTTGATTGATCAACGCGTCCTTGCTGGGATCAACTTGGCTTGGCAGCAAGGGAACCCGGAGCAGAGACATGCCCAGCGCGAATTTCACGACATTCGACAGGACACCTCGCGCCACCAAAGCCGACAGCGTGGTTTGGGCGCCGTCAAAATCTCCGCGCATATTCTCAATCAACGCCCGGTGATAATTCACCGCGTTGATCAGCTCGACATTCCCGCCCAGGCCCTTCGACAGCCCCGTTTGCAGGTGAATGATGGAGTTCCTGTAGTCGTGGGTTTCGAACTCGCAGAGCCCAAGCATCGCCCAGCCCTGACCGTAATCCCGGTCCAGCTCGACCAGGTTCCTGAACGCAGCCACGCCGCGCGCGTACTGGTTGGTGTCGTAGTAAAGCGTTCCCAGATACCACCACCCTTCGTCCCACCGGGGATTCAGCTTGACAGCTTCCTGATAGAGGACGATGGCTTTGTCCAGTTGATTGGCCTTACGCGCCTGGGAGGCTTGCTTCGAGACTCGCGCGAACTCGGCTGATGTGGAGGAGGGTGCGGCTCGGTGCCCTGGAGAACTGGCTTGAGACTCCGCAGCCCGGGCGCCGGAGGCCGAAAGCAACGCCGTAAGGGCGAGCGCGCACAGCGCGCGGCAGAGGAGCTGCGCTCCCGCTCGCCAGCCTTCGGTAAAAGAAAAAATGAACGAGCCCTCACTCAAGGGGAACCAGCCTGTTGCCTTGATCCGCGGATTTGGAAGGATTGTGATCCTGAAGCCGCTCGAAATTCGCCATCTCCCTGGCCGCAAGCTCTTTCTCTCCCAGCTTCGCATAGATCTGCGAAAGGAGGTAGTGCGGCCGTGGATTAGACGGCTCCAGCCGCGCGGCCGCTTCCAGATCGGGAACTGCCTTTTCCCCTTCGCCCTCCGTCTCCAGGATTTCTCCCAACCCCATACGGGCCTCGTAGGCGCTGGGTTGAATCCGGACGGCTCGGCGAAAATTCCATTCCGCCTCCCGCAACTTTTGCTGGTAAGAGTAGATGCGGCCCAAATTCACGAAGATGCTAGCGTCATAGGGGTCAACTTTCGCAAGCTGGAGGAGAACCGGAAGAGCTTTGCTCCAGTCGTTCTGCTTCCAGTAAACCCTCGCCAGGCCGCGCAGCACATTGGCTGAGGGCCCATCTTTCTGAAGAAGAAGCCGGTAAATTTTTATCGCCTTCGCCTGGTTTCCCGCAGCCGAGTAATTCTGCGCCGACAGCACCAGGGCGGCCTCAGAATTCGGATAGCGCAAGTCGAGAATCTGGAAAAAATCCAGCGAGAGCTTGTGGACGATCTCGCCGCTTACAAACGCGCCGGCTGGATCAGAAGGCATGCGGCGCAACACGTCCGCTACCTGATCGGCCGCCTCGATATCTTCGCCGGCCAAAAAGGTTTCACGAAAAACTCGAAAGCCGCCGGCATCGCTAAACATCGGGCGAATAAAACTCCCTAAGTCCTCTCGCAGGGTGAGCGAGAAGGTTATTGAAAGCGCGATGCTCGAGGGGCGCTGGAATCGGAAGGAAGACCGGGCTGGCGCCTCGGGCATGGCTTTCTGCGCCGCAATGCGCTCGGTCCAGCGACTCCATGCGGGGACGTCGGGAAAACGAGATTCGGCTTCGCCCAGCCAATGCTCCGCGGCATCCGGATGCCCCAACAGATACCCCGCCGCGATCAAATCTTCCCATTCAAAAGGAGATCCCAGCCGGCTGGGCTGAATTGAAGACAAGGCATCCGCCGCTTGCCGATCCTTGGACTGAGCCGCCAGCGCCAAGGCCAGCCGAAGCCTTGCCCAGGGTGCGTCGGGAAGCAGCTCGAGACAGCGTCGAAAATCCTTCTCTGCCTCTCGAAACTTTCCGTCTGCAAGATTCGCGCTTCCTAGCCCGAAAAGGAGGTCGGGCGCGCCGGGATCGAGCGACAGCGCCTTTCGGTAATCCCCGGCAGCCGCCGCCGGAACTCCTTGCCCAAGATTTCGCTCCGCGCGCAGGCGAAGCGCAAACACGCTCGACGGCTTCGCCATGACCCGCGAATATTCTTGCTTGGCTAGACTGAGCCCACCTTCCCCCGCCAGGTAATAGCCTTCGGGCCGGCGAGCGTGAAGCTCCAGCAATCGCACCGCTGCTTGGAAGGAAAGCGCCGGTTGGTTCAGTTGGGCGGCTGCCTGCGCTTCCAAAAGCCACACACTGGCGTCCTTGGAATTGAGCGAGGTGGCCCGCTCTAGCTCGCCCAACGCCAACCGGTCCTGATGAAGAGCTAAGTGGCAGTAACCGCTGTAGTACCACGGCGCAAACAATTTGTTATCAAGAGAGCGCGCGCGTTCAAGAGCCTGAAGGGATGCCGGACATTCTCCCAGCATCGCCCGAACCACTCCGAGGTTGCTCCACAGTCTCGCCGAGTGTGGGTGAGTTTCCAGTAGCGCTGCATATTGCTTTGCCGCAGCTTTGTAATTCTCGGCTTGCCGCAGATTCGATGGGTTGACCTTCGGGCGCGATCCCTCCTGACCGGAGGGCACCCCCGCACCAGCCCACGCTGCGGCGGCCAGCCACCCCCACCACGCTGCGGCGAGGATAACCACCGCCGCCCTTCCGGCAGCCGGCCGCAGGATCGGCTCGGATAATCCCCCAACCCTTCGCATCGTCAAAAGCGCGTTCATCGGTCTTGATGCGGCGTCGCGCTGCTGCCCTGGCTCGCTTGCCTCGTCATCGCCTTCCCTTCGGCGACGATGCGGGCGTGTTGAGCCTGTTTGAGGGCGGCGACGATGGCCTTTTCGCGCATCCCCTCCTGGTTCTTGTGCATGCGAAAATAGACCTCCGCCAGGAGCACGTGGGCATCCGTGTAGCTCGGCAGCCGTTGCAAGATGCCGCGCAGGATAGACTCCGCCTTTGCGTAATCGCGATGCTGCATGGCCAGAACGGCGAACTCATAAGCCACCGAAGCGTCACCGGGGTGCAACTGGTTGGCTTTGTCCAGATATTTCATCGCGTCCGCGTCGTCGTCGTTGATGCGATCGGCGCGGCCGAGGAGGTAATTAGCCTCAAAGTTGTTGGGATCTTTGGCGAGCTCTTGTTTGAGCGCCGCCGCGGCCTTGTCCGGCTGCCCCACTCCATCGTAGGCCAGCGCCAAATCCGCGTAGATGCCGGGCATGTTAGGATTCAGACCTACGGCCTTCTGAAACACCTCCAAGGCTTGCCGGTAAGCCTTCACGCCCAGAAACGCCTCACCCATGACCATGTAAGCGTCGGGAGATTTGGCGTGCGACACCGAATAATAGATCAGAGGAATCGCCCGGCGGAACATGCCCAGCCGAAGGTAGGATGATCCCAAGAGAAACGCCGCCGACGGCTCATCCGGAATCGCCTTGTGAACCAACCCCGCTTCGTAGGCGGCGAGCGCGAACTCTCGCAACTGAAAATGACTATACGCCAGCAACTCCAGCGTCTTGGCGTTGCCGGGATCCGTCATGAGCGATCGGGCAAATTGTTGTTCCGCTTTTTTAGGATGGCCCGTCTTCAGATAGGCTAGCCCGAGATTCACATGGATGGGCGCGCTGTCGCGATCGAGCGCGAGCGCCTGCGCGTAGCTCTGAATGGCTTTGGGAAACTCCTTTAACTGCGCGTAAGCAATGCCAAGATTAGAGAGAACCTTGAAGGACGGAGGATTGGTCGCAAGGCATTTGTTGTATTCCGCTACAGCCAGTTGCGGCTGCTTTTGAGCCAGCGCCTCATCGGCGACAATGCATGCGGGCGGCTCTTTCGGCGACTCAGCCATCGCTTCTAAACTGACCATGCACACCAAGACCGCAATGCTCGCCGGCCGATAAGCTTTCATACGCCTATTCTACACGAACTCACGCCTGGCTCGCGCGCCCCCTCGGGCGTCGCTCGAAGGCTTGACCGTACCCGTCGCAACAAAAAAAGGGGCGAGCTCATAGCTCGCCCCCTGACGTTCAGTCCATGCATGACAACCCGGGGCGCCGCGGCCCCTAGAAAAACAGCTTGATGGCAAACTCCATTTCTCGGTGGCCGTGCTTGTCGA
>JAKAWO010000099.1 GCA_021827255.1 Acidobacteriota bacterium
TCATTCTTCAAGGCGGCCCGATCCATGCTGCCGCCGAATCACGTTCATCCCCACCTCTTGCTGGCGCTGGCCCAGGCAAAATTTGTCGTCGGCGACCCGGCGACGGCTGAGTTCCTTCGCTTAGAACAGCTCGAGCCTCATTGGTGGCAACCTGACTATTACTTGGGCCGCATTGCCGGTCAGCAACGACAATATCTTCAAGCCAGCGCCCTGCTGGTGAAAGCTCAGGAGCTCGCGCCGAACGAGCCCCTAGTCGCCGCCGCGCTCGCCAACACCCTTGCCGAGCAGGGCTTCTGGTTTGATGCCATGGACGAATGGCAACGATACTTGCGCCTCAACCCGCGAGACCTGCGCGCCGATCGCGAACTGGCCATTGTCGCGGGTGTAGCGCATCAGCAGGAAGTTGCGCTTCGCTCCATGACACGTTATCTCGAAGCCTATCCTGGAGATTCCAAGGCCCTTTACATGCTGGCCCTGATGGAGCTGGATAGCGGACGTCAGCCGGCGGCTCGCCGCGCCCTGCACGCCTGCCTGCGGCTAAAGCCTTCCTATGCTCCCGCCTGGACGACTCTCGCCCGCACGGAAAGGAACCTCGGCCATCTTGCCTCCGCCCGCGAAGACTTAGGCCACGCGCTCGAGGCTGATCCTCGCTACGCTCCGGCGTTGGTGGCTCTGGCTGAGATCCAGAACCAGGGTGGGCATCCTGAATTGGCCTTGCCCTTGCTTCAACAGGCGGTGAAAAATGACCCGAACAATATCGTCGCGTATTACCAACTTGGGCTTGCCGAGCGGCGCACGGGACATCCGAAAGAAGCCGCCAAGGCTGCCGCGACTTTCGCCTCCCTTCGCAAGCGCCATCCTCGTAATCCGAGCGGTCGGGGGTTGCTTGGCTATTTGCGCAGGGATGTTCGGCTGACGCCCACCGAGCAGCGACTCCATTATATTGAGTTCCTTCAGAAGGCTCTCCAGGCGCGCCCGAAAGATTCGCGCTTGCTCTGCCGGCTTGGGGTGGCCGAGATTGAGGAGGGCCACTCCGCCTCCGGGCTGGGATGGGTGAAGCAGGCGTTAGTGCCCACCTTGCCGTACGAAGACGCTCTCGCCACGGCGCGCGCGCTGAGTTACAACCATCAAGATACTTTGGCCCTCCAGTTCTACCGTCTTGCTTCCGCCTTGCCCTCGGCCCATGAAGATGCCCGCGCGGCATTGGGCGAAGCCAGCTTGCTCGCCGCCTCTGGGCATCCGCATGAAGCTTTGGCGGCGGTAGATTCGGTTCCGGCGGCTGCCCGACCCAAGGGCGAGGCGGCCGATTTGGCGGCGCTCATTTATGCCCGGATAGGCATGGAGGAGCGGGCCGCTGCGGCCTTCCGCGTGGCGCTGGCGCTCGATCCGCAGCGCAAAGCTTTTTACCGTGATGCGGCCATTTTCCTGGGGAGCACCGGGCAGTGGGATGCAGCCCTGAAGGTCCTCGACGAAGCGAAGCGACAATGCGGCGCTTCATCTTCCCTTCTTCTCGACGAAGCCGTCCTCTTGCAGCTCTCCGGCCGCCGCGGCCAGGCCCAAATCTTGTTGAAAAAGCTTGCCTTCCGGGCGGATGATCCCACCTTAACCTCCCGGCAACGCCTGGCTCTGCTCCTCCTGGGAATCTCGGATTACACGACGGACCGCAGAGCTGAAGCGGCCACGATTTTCCGACAGTTGACGTGGTCTCATCCCGACCTTTCGCTAGCCTGGTATTACCGCGCGCTCATGGCTTCTGAATCCGGCAAGGCCAACAAAGCTCTGGAATGGCTCTCCCATTCGCTCGCCCTTGAACCGAAATATCCCCCGGCTCTGTACCTGCGGGGCAGGCTGCTTGCCGATGCAGGTAAATTTGTTGAAGCTCAGCGCGACCTCGAGGATGCGGCATCGGCCGATCCCACCTGGAGCGCTCCTCACTATCAGTTGAGCCGCCTTTTCCAGCGGCTTGGGCAGACAGACCTTGCCAAGGACGAAGCTCTGAAAGTTGCCCAACTTGACGCCCAGGCCCATGGCTCGCAAAGCGCTGAACTGCGTGAGTATCTCGACGGCTTGGCGCTTCCGAGCCAATACTGAAGCTTTAGCCAGGGGCACGAACGCGCAGAGAACATTCCGTCCAAGCCGAATGCCGAAATGGGGGCTGCTGTTCCGCTCCCATTCGCAAGATGATCGCTTCGTCGGTTGCAGCGGCGTGTTCTTCGACAAGAAGGATTCGGCCCGCGTTGCGGCCCGCGCCTCGATCGGCGCGTTTCTGGAAAAGGTTTACAACCCCAAACGCCTGCACTCGGCGCTCGGTTACGTGCCGCCGGCCGAATTCGAGCGCGGGTGGCTCGCTCCAACCCACAAGGAGGCCGCTCGGCGGCATCTTCCTTTATGAGTTTTCCGAGGCATGGGGAAATCTATCATTTCGATGCGGGCGCGATCCCTCAAGACCGCGCCCCCGCTCATCGAAACGATGAGTTTCCGGCTGGCTATTCCTTGGCCGGTTGCGCTCCCGCAGAGCCGGCCTCCGCTTCACCAGCCGGGGGCCATCTTGCAAGAGAACCCGTTCGCAGTACAATCGAATTCCAGCGAACGGCAAGCAGTGCCTTAACTGTTAGTCTCACCCCAGGGGACAAGCGCAGGACACTCGTTTGATCTCCATCGCGGCGGCTTGTCAGGCGAGAGGACGCGGCACAACGGTGGGCGTTGCCAAGGCGGCGTCGAAGGGGGTGGGGCAGAGAAGGAGGCCGCGACGGTGGGGCCACGCCGGGCGCGGCGCTCGAGCCACGGGGGCTACACGGCGGGAAAGTGACGAGGGGGATCACGCGATGCGATGGGAGCATCTTCGCGGGATGGCTTGACGGGGGCAGGGGGTGGTGTCAGCATGATTCCGGCCGCGGCGGCGCCCCGCCTTCCGCTTGCGGCGGGCGCGGGGATATGACACTGAAGGCGCGAATCAAGCGCATCGAGCAGCTTTTGGAACAGAGCTTCGAGCTAGAGGCCGACCAGGCGCTCGCGCGGCTGCTGGAGCATCCCAAGTATCAAGATGAGCGGCGGCTGGCCCGCTACGAGCGCAAGGTGTTTTCCCAGGGCGGGGAAGACGGCGCCCTGGCGGAGATTTTCCGGCGGATTGGGGCTGCCAACCGGACCTTCGCCGAGTGCGCTCCGGGCGACGGGGTTGAGAGCAACACGCACTATCTGCTGACGCAGGGCTGGAAGGGGTTGTGGGTTGAGGCGGATGCGAAGCGCGTTCGGGGCATCCGCAGGGGTTTCGCCCCAAGGATCGAGGGCGGGTCGCTCGCGGCGCGCCAGGCGACCGTCAAGGCGGAGAACGTGGAGTCGCTACTGGACGAGGCGTCGCTGCCGCTCGACCTTGACCTGCTTTCGATTGATATTGATGGGAATGATTATTGGGTTTGGAAGGGAGTGACGCGCCACCGGCCGCGGGTCGTGGTGATCGAATACAACTGCATCTACCCGCCGGGAGTTCGCTGGGTGTTCCCTTGTTCCTCCGAAGCGCGAGGGGATGGAAGCAGCAACTTTGGCGCAAGCCTTACGGCTCTCGAAGCCCTGGCGGGCGAAAAGGGTTACCGGCTGGTGGGCTGCACGCTCGCGGGCACCAACGCCTTCTTTGTCCGCGATGACCTGGTGGAGCGCCGCTTCTGCGAGCCCTTCACGGCGGAAAACCATTACGAGCCGGCACGCTATTACCTGACGTTCCGCAAGGCCGGCCCCCGCCGGGCCCCCGCGCTTTAGGCCCGTCGCCGGAGCCCGTGGCGATCTCTCAAAACGCGGCGCCGTGTCGAGCTGATTTTTGATGACGTGGCGGCTCCCCCGTCTCGAGAGCAGAACCAGAATCACCTGTTGCACTGTCACTTGATTTGGGGGGAGAACCGCGGGACGCAAGAACACCGCTTCATTCCGCCCCCCGCCGCCAAGGCTTGACGGAGGCCACAGGCTGGCTGCAAGCTCGCATTAATTGGCGTAGAATCTGAACGGCGCCGCTCCATAGTGGGGCCTCCGGCGCATTGGGCTGCCCCATAGTAGGCCGCGCCGCCAAACCCAGGGCGGTCAAGCTGCCCCGTGCCGAGGCCGGCGGCTGGCGCTTGGGTGTGTGGGCCACGGGGACGAGGAGGCGCCGTGGGGGAAAGCGGGACATACGAGACGCGGAGTCCAGGCGGAGGGGCGCGCGAGCCCCGCCTTGTGCGCAACCTCAGGTCGGTACGCAAAGACCCGCGGGCTTTCTTTGAGAAGATCGCGACATGGCTACGCCCGATGGACCGGACGTACCGGGGCCGGTGGAATCATGGCGTGAGAAGGTGGATGATCAATTATCACAAGCACATCGTTTTCAACAAAGTTAGATGGATGGGAGTAGAGGCGCGCAAAATGGTTCTGGATTCTTGGGTGTACCAGGACATCATTTACGAAACCCGCCCGGATCTCGTCATCGAAATCGGAAATAAGTTTGGTGGGAGCACGCTGTACCTGGCTCATATGCTTGACATCGTGGGCCACGGCCAAGTCATCGGGGTTGACATCGATCATTCAGTGTTCCAACCCCGGCATCCGCGCATCCAACTCGTGACCGGAGACAGTACCGCGCATGAAACTCTGGGCCGCATTCAGGAGATGGCGGCAGGCCGGAATGGTTTGGTAATCCACGACGGTAACCACAGTACTGAGCATGTCCTGGCGGACCTTCGCGCGTACTCACAATTCGTTGCCTTGGGGGGATATTTCATCGTCGAGGACACTGTGAGTGATGTTTTTCGCGCCGGGGACGGGCTTGGCAACATTAACGGGCCACTGCATGCCGTAAGGCGGTTTCTCCAAGAGGACCCGCGGTTCGAGGCTGATGTTGACCGTGAATACTTCATAGTGACCTATAATCCGAGGGGCTATCTGAAACGCGTCCGCTAATCACGTGTCGCAGGGCCGCACCGCCCGCCTTTGGAGAGTGGCCAAACGGTGGTAGGATGGAGTCATGGCGACAGAGATTGTGCGGTTTGTTGCGACCAAGACGGTAGCGAAGCCGGCGACGGTCGAATTCAAGACCAAGTCGGGCAAGACCGTTTCTTTCAAAGCCCTGAAGACCTTCAAGAAGAAAGAGATTGTCCGCTTTCGCCCCCACAAGAGGAAATGAAGCGAATTTACGTCGACGCCAATGTGCTCGTAGCGTATTTTGCTTCGGACAGAGCGGAGGAAGCCAAAAAGAAGCTCGTCCAAAACGCCTTGGGAGTCTTCACCCAGCTCAAAGACATGCGGCTTTGCACGTCGATGTGGGCTGTGGCCGAGATGGTCAATGTCCTCATTTCAGCAAAAAGCATGGACCGTGCCGAGGTGGCGCAAATGGAAAACCAGCTTGTCAACGAGAAGCGGCTGAAGGGCCTTAAGATCCAAATCGTGGACGTCAGCCCTCAAGGGGATTACGACTTCTCCGAGTTCTTCTATCACGTGAGGCGGGGGATTCTCAGATACCATTCGGGGGTGGGAGACGTCATCCACAGCGTCATTATGAAGAACAACGAGATCGAAAATATTCTGACGTTTGACGAAAAGAACGATTTCAAGCAGATTCCCGGCCTCACCGTGCTGCACCCCAAAGACATCAAGATCGAAGGTTAGCTGCTGGCCGCGTGGTCATCCACGAGCGGGTAGCCACGGCACGGTTTGAGTGCCGTGGGCTTTTCCCGGTGTTAGAATACCGCGATGTCGCGTGCGCGCCGGCTGCTGCTGTCCGGCCGAATATTTTTCGTTACGGTGAATCTGCGCCGCAGGGTGGCTCCGCCGCGGGGGGCGAATACGCGCTCGCCAAAGAACAGGTCAGACGCTGCCCGCTCGAAATTGATTATGTGCATTGGCCGGAATCGTATCGGGGATGACAAGGACCCACGGCACAAAAATCGTGCTGTGGCTACACGCCCTGGAGGAATTGGAGCCGGCGAAGGGAATCGAACCCCCGACCTACGGTTTACGAAACCGTTGCTCTACCGACTGAGCTACGCCGGCTGGGACAAAAATGCTCACCCGGCAGGATGGGCAACACGGCCGATCCCGCGGGTGAGCATTGAGAGGAGATTTAGAATGGCGAACGCGCTCCGCCATCTAAACTCGGTTGGAGTGTAATGAAATCGCATAAGCCTTGTCAAGATAAATCTCTTAGAAAATAAATTGTATAAACTATTTACTATCAACCACTTACAGTACGGTCGGGTTGCCTTCGATGATATAAAAATCAGGCATCTTTGGCCAAGTTAGGCCGCGATTTAGGTTCGGTCTCCGGCTCGATTTATCGCAGATTGAGCTGGATAAACCAAGCGTCGCCTTGCTGCGCCCATTCTGAACGAGGAAACCACCTGGGAAGCAAGCGTCGGAGGATCACCATGAGAACTCCGGTGGCGACGGCCATGCCCGCCAGGATCAAAACGAGGGCCACATTGCTCATGATGAGGTCAACGACCTGAAGATCAATGGGCCTGCCGCGGGGGAGTTTCTGATCCCAGGTCACCCACTGCTTGACTTGCATTTGGTTCATCAGGGATTCCGCCAGGGCTGGCCTTCCCGGAGAAGATTGCACCAGAAAGACAAATGCCCCGGTTCGCTTGCCGCGCCAAGTTGGCGCGTGGTTGACGCCGAGTTTGTTCTCCAGAGTCTTGAAGTGAAGGCGCGCAAGCTGGGGAGTGGGATAGCTGATGATGAGGAAGGTAAGCTGGACCCCGTGCCGCACGTACTCGGCGCTTTCGACTTCGGCGCCGGCGTTAAAGCCGAGCCATTGAGTTTGAAGGGAGGGAAGAGCGCGCTGGGCCGCTTGGGGCCCGAGCAGATATTTCTGCGAGCCGGCAAGCAATCCCTCGCTCGGCAGGGAGGGCGGCAGCCACGCTGATGTTTCCGCAGCCGACTTGGAACCGCCCAACTGCACGAGCAGGGAACGGATGTCGGTCTCACTGGCCTTGGACCCCGCAGGAACGAGCAGGCGGACAAAATTCACGCCGCGGGTCATCAACGCGGCGCGTGAGTTTCCTGCCGCAAGGTCAATTTTCCGCTCCGGGCGCATCGAGGCCGTCTGGTAAAATGTGAATAAGCCGTAAGCGGCAGATGGGTCGGCGGCCTTTTCAATCAGCGCATCAATCGTGATTCCATTGTGCTCGTAGGCATCCAGCTCGGCCTTTTCGACGCCATACTCGCGGTCCACGGCGGGAATGCTGTCCCAGCGCTCAGCCTGCTGGAGGCTCAAGGGCCGCGCGCTAACGAGTTGCCACGCGCGGAGGGGCTCAAGCCGGATGAAGGTTGGCTGCTGAGCGGCGCCGAGCATCCCGGGAGCGATGCCCAGCCAAAGCCAGGAAGTTGCGCGGATGGCGAAGCCCCGTCCCATGGATTCAGGATATCAGAATTTTCGGCCGGGTTCTTTCGAATGCTGGGCGCGCGCCGCCGGATGGGGAGGATGGCGGGGGGGGTCGGCTTGACGAGTCTCAGCGGCGATCGTCACGGTGCCGAGCGTCCGCATGTAGTTCACGACGCCACGATAAAGAGCCTCAGCAATCTGCTGGCGGTAAGCGGGCTCCCGTAACAGTCGCGCATCTTTGCGGTCGGTCAGAAAGGAGATTTCGGCCAGAATCGAGGGCATGTCCGCGCCAATGAGCACGACGAAAGGAGCCTTTCTGACGCCGCGGTTCGGTTCGGGGTCTCCGATTCTCGCCAGGTGTCGAAGCATTGCCTTTTGCACGTCCTCGGCGAATTGCTGCGACTCCTCCACTTTTTCGTTGAGGGCGATCTTGCGGATTAAATCGGATAGTTCGTGAACTGACTCCTGGGAAGTCGCGTTTTCGCGGGCCGCCACGCGCAAGGCTTCGGGGTCGGTGGTGAAATTCAGGTAGTAGGTTTCGATTCCGCGAGCATCAGGGTCGCGGCTGGCGTTGGCATGGATCGAGATGAACAGGTCAGCGTCGTCCTGATTGGCGATGGCGGTCCGCTCTTCAAGGGGGATGAAGGTGTCGGTGGTCCGGGTCATAAAGACTTCGGCCCCGGTCTTTTCCTCGAGCAGACGGCGCAGGCGGAGGGCAACGTCCAGGACGACGTTTTTTTCCTCGATGCCGCCGGGGCCAATGGCGCCGGTGTCGTGTCCGCCGTGGCCCGGATCAATGACGATGCGGGCCACCTTCAAGCCGAGAGCGCGAACGAGAGTGGGCGTGCCCGCGACCGGAACGGCGGGGCGCACGAGAACCTCCGGGATGGCGCGCCCGGCCCCTCGAGCCGAAGGCCTGGAGTTCAGAGCGGCCCGTTCAGCGGCTGGCTTGGCTACGCCCGAAACGGATGAGAAGGGGTGGGCATGCGCGGTCGGAGGTTCGCCGTTTGGACCCTCCGCCACTTTTGACTTCGCGGTTGGACCCGCCCGGGCCTTTGCGGCCTGCTCCCGCCGCGCCGCCTCTGTGGGCGAGGCTTCAGGCCCGTGAATATCCACGACCAAGCGGAAGGGATTGGGCAAAGGGAAGACGGTGTAATCTTCAAGCCTGCGAACATCGAGGACGACCCGCGCCACGGTCGGCTTGAACTGCCCCACCCGAATCTGTTGGAGGAAACCCCGTCCGACGGGAAACGCGCGGTCTCGCAGGGCCGGACTCAATTCCGCGTCATCCAGGTCAAAAACAATGCGGTCGGGGCGCGTAAGGCGGAGGGTGTCAAAGTTGACCCGGTGCTGAACGGCGATGACCACCCGCGTATAGTTGTCGCCTATCCAGTCGTGAATGGACGTCACCACCGCAAGCCCGTCGGAGGGGGTTCCCGCCCTTGGGTCGGTAAGCGAGGCTGGTTCTGAGCGGGTTCGGCTTGCGCGCTCGGGATTCATTTGCTCGAGATTATCTCGCGCCGCCCTGGCCTGCGATGCGTCGGGATACTCTCGCAGGAACTCCACGAAGACGCTGCGCGCCGCCTGGCGCTCGCCAAGATCGTTTCTATAAATTTCGCCGATGGTGAACAAGGCATGACGGGCCATGGGGGTGGCGGGATATTTTGCGATGAGGAATTGATAGGCTTGAATCGCTCTCTCGAACGCCGCAGGGTCGTGAAATTGCCGTCCCATCTCCGCATTGATCTCGCCTTCCAGGGCCAGGGAGACGGGCGCCTTGACGTAGGCGGGGTCAGCCAGATAAACCTCGTGGAAGGCGCGAGCTACCACTTCGTAGGCTGCCTTGGTCTTGGCGCTCGAGGGCCGCGCTTCGAGCGCCCGGCGTAAAGCCAGGGCATGAAAGTAAGCGCCCGAGGCGCGCGCCAGCGGGCTGTAAACGATCCTGCGCCGCGCCGCGCGTGCCGCTCCGCCTAGGCTTGCCGTCACCATCAGCACCCACACGCCGGTGAGATACCGCCGCTGAGCGCGATCACGGGTTGGGGATCTCGT
>JAKAWO010000100.1 GCA_021827255.1 Acidobacteriota bacterium
GCTGGCCGGCGTTCCGGGTTCATCCCGAGGCGCCCGGCGTGCGGATTGATTTGATGCCGCGCGAGTTTGTTCCCCGGCCGATTCGAAATCCTTTTGCGTATTTCAGCCCGCGCGCAATCGCTCGCCGCTATCAGGCTGGCGCTTTGGCGCAAAATGGCGCGCCTCCCGTCGCAACCGCGCCTGCGCCCGTCACCCCGCCTCCAAATCTTTCCTACCTCGGCTACGTCCTGATGCAAGGATCGCAGGTTGAGGCGATCATCGCCGACCATCTGGAGATCCACATGGTCCGGCAGGGCGATACGATTGAGGGCCGTTACCAAATCCTTCTGATTACCTCCCACGCCGTTGAGATCAATGACCTCGACAACAGCCAACTGTTTTGGCTGAAGGTTAACCCGTCACAGTGAAGGATTCGATGATGGCCCTCCGAATGAAGGCGGATTGATCCGCGCTGGCCGCGGCGCTCCGCTGCCTTTGGCCAAAGCACGAACGCGCGTGGAAAGCGCAGGGAATCTGTAACGACATCTGCTTCTGCTGCATCTAACCGCAATGCCAAGGGGGACGGAACATGATCCAGGTGATTAAATCTGACGAGCGATACCACGCGGAGCGCGGATGGCTCGACACGCGCTGGCACTTTTCTTTCGACGAATACTACGACCCGGACAACACGAACTGGGGGCCGCTGCGGGTGTTCAACGACGACGTGATTCAGGCGGGGCAGGGCTTCGGCTTCCATCCGCACCGCGACATGGAGATCATCACCTATGTGATTGATGGGGAGCTGGAGCACCGGGATAACACGGGCAACAAGGGAGTGGTCCATCCGGGCGAAGTGCAAGTGATGTCCGCCGGCACGGGCATTGTGCACTCGGAATACAACCACTCTAAGGAGCGCCCTGTCCATCTTTTACAGCTTTGGATTACACCGCGTACGAACGGACGGAAGCCGCGCTGGGAGCAGCGGCAGTTCACTCCGGCCATGCGGCGGGGCAAGCTGCTGCCTGTGGCGTCTTCAGGCACGCTGCCGGAGACTCTGACGATTGACCAAGACGCGGAGATTTATGTCTCTTCGCTTCGAGCCGGGCAGGAACTGACCCACACAAGTCGCGAGAACCGCAAGGCCTATCTCTTTGTGATCTCAGGAAGAGTGACGCTTAACGGGAAGAGCCTCGATGCCGGTGACCAGGCGCGCCTTGCGAAGGAGATCTCCCTCACGCTCAAGGCGGAAGCCGATTCGGAATTGATCCTTCTCGACCTGCCGGCTTGAGACGAGCCCTGCGGTCCCTCAGCGCGTTTCTCTACAGGCCTCATGAGGGCGTGATCCGCCGTTCGCTTCCGTGCCAAGCTCAGGTGCGGAGGCGAAACGGCGCGTGGTTCCGCAAACAGGCGCGCACGACGCAATGTTGTGGCGCAATTCCCTCCCATGTTGTAAACTCCCTTCCCTGCATGCGGAAAACCAAAGCCGCGCCGGCATCGCTTCTCCTGGCGGCTTGTCGAGGTGCCAGCAACACGGTGAGTCATAGCGCCGAACGGGCGCGGACGAGGGAGGGGCTCGTCCAGTGAACCTGCGAATGAATTTAGCGAAGGCAATTTCAAGTGGCGCTCGGACCGCGGTGTGGATGGCGGTGGCGTTTACGGCGGCATTTGTCGCCGGGCCGCGCTCGGTATGGGCCGGCGACGAGAGTACCGCCGTGGCAATGAACTACCAGTCGCCATATCTGAAGGTCGAGCTGGCCAACAACCAGCCGAATTTTCTGACGCTCGCGGTGGATTCGTTGGGCAACGGCCGGCTCGGCACGAATCTCGTTCGCCAGCCGCCTGCGCCCTCGCAGGCTTTTGACGTGCGCTGGCAGGGGCACACCGCAGAGTACCGGCCCGCCGGCGCGCCGCTTTCAACGCCTCCTGTCTGGTCGTTTGACTTTTCCGAGCGCGCCATGATCATTCGCTCGGCGTACACTCCGGGCGAAACCACATCGCCCCTGACGGTGACTTTTAATCCTTGGGCCTCCCACGCGACGTTGCTGGGCCTGTTTAATAGAGAAGAAAGCATCCGCCTTCCGGCGCTTCTGCATTTCCCCGACCAGGGGACATTCCGCATCACCACGGAGCAAGGCGGGAGCGTTGCGCTGGGTTACGCGGCGCAGCGATTTTCAGGCCACTCCGATCAGGACTACGTCCGCGTGACTTTTCCCGCCGCCTCGGCGGCAGAGCCTGTTCTCGAATATGCGCTCCACGTTGTGGACATTTACCCGGGCGGAGCGAACCTGGCTGGCGATCCCCGGTTTGACGGTTTCCGGCGCAACTTCCTCAACATTTTCCAACTCAGCGCCCGCCGGCGTGTGCTCGCCAACAACGCTGCCAGCGATCCTTGCGCCTTTACGGTTTATATGTACTCCGCCGTGGCTCGGCGTTCGCCGCCGCTTGCTAAGGGCCTGACCGCGCTCGACATAGTTCGGCAAAGCCTCAACCGTTATCTCCACGGAATGAAAGCTTACGGAATCCCTGGCTACAACAACGACCACCAACCTTATACCTTTCTGGATACTTATCCCTCATTGGTGATCGCGGCGTCGGACTATGTCAGTGGGAGCAATGACATGGCGTGGCTCAAGCAGAATTATCCGGGGCTCAAGTCTTGGGCGGCAAAAATGATAGGCCAGGAGGACAAGAACGGTCTCGTCTCATATCCAGCGAGCGGCAATTCCGGCTCCTGGCCGAAGAAAATCGTGCTGCGTCCGGCCAACTGGTGGGACACCATCGGCTTTGGCCATGAAGATGCGTACTCCAACGCGCTCGCCTATCACGCGCTGTTGGGCATGGCGGAAATGGCCGGCCGCCTGCACCGGCCGCAGGATGTTGCCCTTTATGCCTCGAACGCACAGAGGATACGCTCGATTTACGTCAAGACCTTCTACGACCCCGCTACCGGCGTTCTAGCGGGTTGGAAGAGTGCCGATGGCAAGCTCCACGATTATTACTTTACGTTCGTCAACGGCGTGGCGATCAGCTATGGTTTGGTGCCAACGGGCCTAGCCAATCGGATCATGGACCACCTCTTGGCCAAGATGAAGGCGGTTGGCTACACGCATTTCCAATATGGCCTGCCGGGCAATTTGATTCCTATTCGGCCCGCGGACTACGTGGATCACAGCGCATTTGCGGGCTATAAGCGATTCCAGACTTACGAAAATGGCGGCGCGACAGGAGATTTTGCCTATTTCACCCTCCAGGCTCTGTATAAGCTCGGGCGGCGCCGGCAGGCCGACGCCATATTGTTTCCCATGCTGCGCGGCTTTGCGGAGGGGGGCTTTCAAGGGAAAGGGCCGAATGGCTTGACTTACGACTGGAAAACCTGGAATGGCTCGGCTCGCGGATACGAGGGCCTGCTGGCCGATAATTATCTCGCGCTGCTGGCCGTTCTGGACCGCTAGCCGCTCCTGCTTGACATCGCCGCGCCCGTAAGAGGCGACGAACTACCTGCCATTCAGGCGTCCCGCCGCGGGTCACAATCCGGAGGGTCGCCGTCTCCCGAACCACCAGCTTGTATAATCCTGTTCCGAGGAACATTGCATGACCGCTGAAGAGCAACGGCTTGAAGAATCGCGCGAGCGCGAAGAAAACTGGAAGCGCTGGGGTCCCTATTTGAGCGAGCGGCAATGGGGAACCGTCCGGGAAGATTACAGCGCCAACGGCACGGCTTGGGAATATTTGCCGCACGATCACGCGCGCTCGAGGACCTATCGCTGGGGGGAAGACGGCATCGCCGGCATTTCCGACCGGCATCAATACATTTGCTTCGCGGTGGCGCTTTGGAATGGGCGCGACCCCATCCTGAAAGAGCGGCTCTTCGGCCTGACGGGCAACGAGGGCAATCATGGCGAGGATGTAAAAGAGTACTACTTCTATTTGGATTCCACTCCCACGCATTCCTACATGAAATATCTCTACAAATATCCTCAAGCCGAGTTCCCTTATACCTGGCTGGTGGAAGAGAACCGCCGGCGGACGCGTAAGGATTCTGAATTCGAGCTGGTGGACACAGGGGTATTTAACGAGAACCGATATTTCGATGTGTTCATCGAGTACGCCAAGGCGAACCCTGAGGAGATGCTGATTCGCATCACTGCCTGGAACCGAGGGCCGGAGCCGGCCGAGCTGCACCTGCTGCCCACGCTCTGGTTCCGAAACCGCTGGGCCTGGAACCGCGACAGCCACCGCCCACGATTATCCAAAGACAACGCTCCGTCCGGAACGATAGCGGTCAAGGCGGAACATGCGTATTACGGAACGCGGTGGCTGGTTGCGGCTGGCGCTCCGGGGCTGTTGTTCACAGAAAACGAGAGCAATTTCGAGCGACTGTGGGGAGTGAAGAGCCTGTCGCCCTACGTGAAGGACGGAATCCATGAAGCCGTCGTTCACGGCAACAAGGCGGCCGTCAATCCGGCGCAGGCAGGGACAAAGGCTGCGGCGCACTACCGCAGCGTGGTCGAGCCAGGGCAGGCTTGGACGCTGCGGCTCCGGTTCAGCGAACACTTGCCCGAAGATCCCTTCGGAGAAAGCTTCGAAGAAATCTTCGCCCAACGCATCGCCGAGGCGGACGAGTTTTACGCTACGATCGTTCCTCAGAATCT
This sequence comes from Acidobacteriota bacterium, assembly GCA_021827255.1. Classification (GTDB taxonomy): domain Bacteria; phylum Acidobacteriota; class Terriglobia; order UBA7540; family UBA7540; genus JAKCCV01. The sequence continues at coordinate 4,635 of JAKAWO010000100.1, forward strand.
TTCCACAGATTGTAATAAGGTGATGCGGCAAGCGCTCGGCGGACTACTTCTGGGAAAACAGTTTTATCACTACGACGTGCGGACCTGGCTCAGAGGCGATCCGGCTTTTCCGCCTCCGCCGCCCCAGCGGGGGAATGGGCGCAACCATCAGTGGGTCCATCTGTACAACGGCGACGTCATTTCCATGCCGGACAAGTGGGAATATCCGTGGTATGCGGCGTGGGATTTGGCCTTCCATTGCGTCACGCTGGCGCTGGTGGACCCGGACTTTGCCAAGGAGCAGCTCATTCTGATGCTGCGCGAATGGTATATGCACCCGAATGGACAGCTTCCGGCTTACGAATGGGCTTTCAACGATGTCAATCCTCCGGTCCACGCCTGGGCTGCCTGGCGCGTTTACAAGATCGAAAGGCGGCGGCGGGGGAAAGGCGACCGCGAATTTCTGGAGCGCGTGTTCCATAAACTTTTACTGAATTTCACTTGGTGGGTGAACCGCAAAGACGCCGCGGGAATGAACGTCTTTGAGGGCGGCTTTTTGGGCCTCGACAACATTGGCGTGTTCGATCGCTCGAAGCCGCTGCCCGGCGGTGGGCACATCGAGCAATCGGACGGCACCAGTTGGATGGGGATGTTTTGCTTGGTGATGCTGGCCATGGCCTTCGAGCTGGCAGTTGAGGATCCGGCTTACGAGGACGTGGCGAGCAAATTTTTCGAGCACTTCGTCTATATTGCCGACGCCATGAACAACCGCGGCGGCAAAGGCATCCGGCTGTGGGATGAGGCGGATGGTTTTTATTACGATGTGCTCGGTTTCAGCAACGGCTCGCACCTATTTATGAAAGTGCGCTCGATGGTGGGGCTGATCCCTCTTTTTGCGGTCCATTCGCTGGAACCGCTGGTCATGAAACAGTTCTCCGGCTTTCGCAAAAGAATGCAGTGGTTCCTGGATTTTCATCCGCGGATGGACCAACTGCTCGACGCCAGCCAGAAGTCCGAGGGCGGCGTGCGGCGGCTGCTGTCGCTGGCCAGGCGCGACCGCCTGCTGCGAGTGTTGCGCTATATGCTGGATGAAAACGAGTTTCTCTCGCCTTACGGCATTCGCTCCCTCTCAAAATTCCACCTCGACCATCCTTATGCCATCGAGATCGGTGGCCAGCGCTACTCCGTGAATTACGAGCCGGCCGAGTCCACCACAGGCCTGTTTGGCGGAAATTCCAACTGGCGCGGGCCGGTCTGGTTCCCCTTGAACTTTCTACTGATTGAGGCGCTCCAAAGGTTTCATTACTATTTCGGGAACGATCTCCGCGTGGAGTGCCCGACGGGCTCCGGCCAGTTTCTGGACCTCTGGCAAGTAGCCCGGGAGATTTCCCAGCGGCTGACGCGTATTTTCCTTCGTCGGCCCGACGGCACACGCCCCGTCTATGGCGGCACGCAAATTTTCCAAAGCGATCCTTACTGGCGCGACCTCATCTTGTTCTACGAGTATTTCCACGGTGACAACGGCGCAGGCATCGGCGCCAGCCATCAAACCGGCTGGACGGCGCTGGTGGCGAAGCTGTTGCAGCAAAGCGGGCAGTGATTCCTGCCGGTTTGGGATCCCCGGTCTGCGGCGGATTCGTTGGGATACCTTCAGCTCGGAATCCGCAGAAGGCTGCTTTACTTGGTCTTCATGACATAAACGCCGTCCCAGGTGCCTTCGGGCGGATGGTCGAGAAGATCATGGCACCGATGAGCCAAAACGCCGGCCGGCCCGTCCTGAGGATAGTCCTTCAGTAAATCACGGAAGATCTCCATGGCCTCCTCCCATCGAGAGTCGCGGTAAGCGGCCAGCCCACTCTCGAACCGAGTCGTCAGGTCCTCGAAGCGAGGCTTCTCTTCGAGAAAACCAAGCAACTCGTAGATTTTCACGGGCGTAGTCTTTCCCTTGACGCGAATGAAATCGAGCTCACGGGTCACGAAGGCATCCTGGACCCTTTGATAAGTGTACTGGCTGACGATGATGCGGGTGCCAAACTCCTTGTTGATTCCCTCCAGCCGGGAGGCGAGGTTGACACTGTCCCCCATGATGGTGAAGTTGAAGCGGCGCTTCGAGCCCATGTTGCCGACCAGCACGGGGCCGCTATTGATGCCCACGCCAAAGTTGATCAACGGCAGACCTCGCTCTGCCCAGCCTTGGCGGAGGGCGTGGAGCGCTCGCCCCATATCCAGAGCGGCGCGGCATGAGCGTTCCGCGTGATCGTCCTGCGGGTAGGGCGCGCCCCAGAAGGCCATGATGGCGTCGCCGATATATTTGTCGAGTGTCCCCCAGTGACGGAAGATGACATCCGTCATGGCGGATAGGTATTCGTTCAACAGTTCGACCAAAGCGCTCGGCGACAGGCCTTCGGAGAGGGCTGTAAACCCGCGGATGTCGCAGAACATGACCGTCAATTCTTTTTCTTCGCCGCCCAAGCGGAGCAGCTCGGGTCGCTCGAGCAATTGGCTGATCAAGGCGGGAGGAAGATACTGCTGGAAGGCGCCGCGCACTTTCTTCTTTTCCCGCTCTTCGAAGAAGAAGCGATAGCTGATGATGGCTGCGTAATTCGTGGTCAGCTCGGCCGTGGGAAGGAAGACCGCAATCCAGATTCGGTCGGCCACAAAGAGATAGTAAGCGAGCCAAAGAAAAAACCCCAGCGTGGCGATCAGGATCGTGGTGGCGCGGACAGGAGGCACGACGCTCAGCAAGACGCCGGCCCCCAGGCTGAAGAGGACGAGAAAGGAAATATCAATCAGATTCTCTCGAAGTCCCCGGCGGATAAATCGGCCGTTAAGAATATCGTCGATAAAATTGGCATGGATCTCCACACCCGGGAAACTCATTTGTTGAAAAGGCGTGACGGCCATGTCCGCAATCCCAAGCGCCGTCGGGCCGATGAGCACGAGCTTGTTGCGAAAGGCTCGGAGGGGAACCCGATGGTCCACGACGTCGGCGAGCGAGTAGGTGGGATAGGTTCCGGAGGGACCTCGGTAGTCAATCTGGACGAACCCCTCCGGGTCGGTCGGAAGACTGAGCCGCCCGAGGTTAATCTTTTCGAGACCGTCCGGGCCGAAGACGACCTCGACCCGGTTGAGGGGCAGGTTCAGGTAGGCCATCGCGGCGGCCACGTCAAGCGACGGATAGAAACTTCCCTTGAAGCGCGCGATCACGGCCTCGCGGCGCAGTGTGCCGTCAGGGTCGGGAAAAGCGTTGAAGAAGCCGAAATTCTTGGCGTAGAGAGCGAACCGGGAAAGGTTGGGAGAAATGCCGGTGAATTCAGGCCCATCGAACAACCGCGAGTACTTAGGATGAACGATCCGCGGGTAAGCCTGAAAGGAAAGATAGTTTATAAAAGCGTTTACCTGCTTCCGGTTCTGGCTGCCGGTTTTTTCCCGAGGCAGAAAGAAATAGCCCAGAATGGCGTTGGGATAATGAGAAAGCGCGGCGGCGAACTGCTGGTCGTTATCGGCGCTCGCTAGCAGGCTATCGAGACGCGCAACGTATTGTTTGCCGGCCGCACTGTGAGGTCTCCCGCCCTTCTCATAGTCCGTTTTAACTTGCCGAAGCGCCTGCAACGCGGAATTCTCATCGGGCTGCGGAAAGTTGATGTCAAAGGCCACCGTCCGAGCTCCGGCCTGGTTCAGGTAGTTCAATGCCTGGGCCAGATAACTGCGCGGAAACGGCCAGCGCCCCAGCACGTCTTCGCTTTTTTGGTCAATGGCGACAATAACGATAGCCCGGTCGGGCGATCGTCGTCCACGCAGAAGAAATCGAGTATCCAGCGTCTTCAACTCGATGTCGGATAGAAATCCGAAGAGCGGCGATGGCCGCGGCGCCAGGTACACGGGAACATAGAGCGCCAGGCTGAGGATGCAGATGACGGTGCTGATGATAAGACCCGCGCGGTTCCGGCGGATGAACCGTGCGGCCTGGGAAGCGATTTGGCGGGGCCATCGCAGCATCGCTAGGCTTCAGGAGCGGCGGTGCTATGCGAACCCCCTCAAATCCTCACTGGCACCCACAGGAGGCAGGGGTGACGGGGGACACGGCGTTGAGCACATTCTGGGTCGTCACCACGGCATTCGTCGCCGCGTTGACGGCGTTGCCCGCAGCGGCGAGCGCGTTGTTGGCTGATGATAAAGCCGCCGAGGCGTTCGAGCTGGCTTGGCTGGCGGCGCTGCTTGCACCGCCCAATCGAGACAATGCAATTCCCGACAGGCCCGCCGAGGTGATCGTCTCACCCAGCGTTGTAGCCCTTAACGCTAGCTCTGGCGATGGCGCCGCCGAAGGAATCCCTCGTACCATCGTCAACCTCATTGCCTTGTCCATCTGCGCGATGCTGAGGGTGACGGGCTGGGTGGGAGGCAGATTGAAGCCAACCGTGGTGTATTGAGAAGGTTGGAGCCGAACTTTCCGTTTTGTCGCGGGATTGAGGTTCCACACCTCAACCACGCCTTCAATGCACCAAACTCGAGTGGAATTGGGCCCGGCTTCAACAATAAACTCCGTCCCCACCACGCCGATCACTGCGGTCTGCGTGCGGACTTGAAAGTGCGCGTTGGGCTTGGTGAGCTTCAACACTTTCGCCCGCATGATGCCCAGCGCGAGGTTGACGGTCGTCTGTTGCGCCTGGGGGTTGTATTCCGTGATTTTCATCTGAGACCGCGCCCCGATATTCAGCACTGAGCCATCCAGCAAGGCGATTCGCACTCGACCGGTCTGGAGCGTCTG
>JAKAWO010000101.1 GCA_021827255.1 Acidobacteriota bacterium
CGTTCAGATTCGCGTTGGCCCGGAGCACTTGCCGGTGCCCGAGCTCCGCCAGCGGATGATCCTCATGTCAGAGTTGTACCCTCCCAATGCCGGCTACCGCGTCTTTTCTGAGGAACTCGAAAAAGCGGAGTGAGCAGTCGGTTCGTTTGGCCGCGTTTCGGTGGGTTCGTTTGGGTTCGTTCCGCTTGACGATCTCTAGGGACAAGCGGATGGTTTCGCTCTGGGAAGGGGGATTGTTTTAGTTTAGCCCTTTTCAGCGCCTCCAGCCGTTCCTGGATCGGCTTTCCGGCGCTTTTGCCCTCGCAAAAACCCGCAGTTCGCCCTCACCTTGGCACCGCCGCCTCCCGTAGGGCGTTAGCCGCCGGAGGCAGGGGTGGGGATGGCCTGCGGGTTTCGAAGTATGGGCAAGCAGCCCCATAACACCGTCAACCTTTACCATACCCCTGCTTGATGGGCGTCAAACAAAAGGACCCGGCGGACCCGCGTGTGCAAGGAATCAGACCCTGTTGGCGGAGATGAGGTCTCGCCCGTCGGCCTCTCGGGCGGGGCGAGCAGAGGGCCGAGCACACCGCGCCACTCGTTGAAGTCGGTGAGGAGCACAGGGACCGTTTTCTGTGGGTCGCCGATGACGCCATCCTCGGGTGCGCGGTTGAGGTTGATGATGGCCCTGTCGATGACCAACGCCATCGCCGTCTCCTCCAGCCGGGGCTCGCCCTGCGCGTAGAGGGCACCCTCCATTGCTCTAAGCGAGGTCACCAGGGCATCCTTATCGAGTCCGGACTTGACACCGTTGGTAAGCGCAGCTTCCACCTTGCCGATCTCGTCGTAAAGACCCTGCCAACCCTCGCGTATCTGAGCCACCCACTGGGGACTGCCGACCGCTGTCCCGTCGGCAAACACAGCAGCCGCCAGTTGCGGGTGGAGCGTTGCAGGATCTACTCCCACAAAATGACCTACCGGGAGCGAGAGGCTCCGCCTGGGGGCAAGGGGACGGTCGTGCGGCCAGTTGACGCCGGTGTCGAAGCGCCCGACCTCCCTGCCGCCTCCCCTGCCGCCCGGCTTTGGCTCGAGAGTCACGTACAGGAGCGCCGTGATGGGGGATGAGTAGTTGTTTGTGATTTCGACGTGCGGATGCGGCTTCGTGGAGTAGCTGAACCCTACCCTGCCGCCCGCCTGGGCCCACGCCGTCGCCCAGGCAAAGACCAACGCGCCTGCGGCCATTCTGACTTCGCGTTTCATATCCTCCTCCTAGCCTACAAGACTGTCGTCCACTCGGGGGCCGAGCCTCACGCTCAGGGCGCCCCGTGCGGCAGCGGGGCCCGGTCCCCTGACCGGGCCAGCCGCACCTAACAGCACTCGTCGAACTCAATCGTGCTATACACGTTATCCATGAGCTCGGGGCTCGAGGCGCCCTGGAAACCGTCGGAGCACTGGACATTGGTGTACGACACCGACCAGTCGTCCAGCAACCAGTGGAAGCTCTCTGACTCGTTTCCCGGGTCGGGTCCGTCGTCGTACAACGTCTCTTCCCCGTCGATTTCCTCCGAGTAGTAGTTGCCGTCGCAATCGTAGTAGTCATAGCATACGCCCCATGCGTCGTATGCGCCCTCGTCGTAGATGATCTGGCTCACGTTCATCTGGGCCTGAGCTCCCAGTTATTGTACCCGCAAGAAGCGGAGAGGTTCGAGTAGGAGGCGTCGGACACGCCCGAACATATGTTGTCGCACTCCTGGGCGAGCAGGGTCACCGCGCGGCGCGCGGCGAGAGCGAGCGCGCCCACGCAGAAGATGCAAGCCATCATTCGCAGCCTTTTCATGGTCATCACCTCGCGCCGGGTGGTCTGGGGCGGCTCACCCATTCAACACAGTATCACGTAGTCAGGATGCTACCCCCCCCCGTCGTGCTTGTCAAGTCTTTTTCGGCACAGGTGGCTCGGTGGAGAGCGCCCTGGATTGCGCTCCGCGCCCTCGCGGAGCGATCGCCTTGGGACCGGCCGGGCATGAGGAAGCGGATGGGAGCACGGCGGCTGACAGCGCCGTCGCGGAGCGGGGTGTCCGAAGGCGGGGCGCGGCCGCACGGGCAAAGCCGAAGCATAGAAAAAAAGTTTCGTGGCGACTTGCTGTGATACACTGAGTGGGTCAATTGCAGGGTCGTCTAATTCCTTCAAGAAGCGAGTCCGCCGAATGAAAATCCTAATGGTTTACCCGGAGTTTCCAGATACTTTCTGGAGCTTCAAACATGCGCTGCCTTTTCAAGGCAAGCGCTCAGCCTATCCGCCGCTCGGTCTGCTGACAGTGGCGGCGCTTCTGCCGCCGGCATGGGAAAAGCGAGTTGTGGATTTGAACGTGCGGCCCCTGAAAGACCGGGACCTGGATTGGGCGGACGTCGTCTTTCTGAGCGGAATGATGGTGCAGGGGCCGTCCATGCGCAAGGTGATCCGGCGCGCGAAGGAGCGGGGGCTGCGCACCGTGGTGGGAGGTCCAATCGCCAGCACGTCCGATCCGAACATTGCGGAAGCCGATCACGTGGTGGAAGGAGAAGCAGAAGAGCTTATTTCGGTTGTGGCCAAGGATCTGGAGTCGGGAGGCGGCGCGCAACATTACAAGGCAGCGGCGCTGCCGGACCTGACTCAAGTGCCCGCGCCCCTGCTTCACCTCACGGATATCCGGAAATATAGCGCCATGGCCGTGCAGTTTTCACGCGGGTGCCCGTTCACCTGCGAGTTCTGCGACATCATCGAAATTTACGGCCGGCGGCCGCGCACCAAGACCCCCGAGCAGGTGTGCGCCGAGCTGACGCAAATCTACAACATGGGGTGGCGAGGCCGGGTGTTCCTGGTGGATGACAACTTTATCGGCAACAAAAAGAATGTCAAAAAGTTGCTTCCTGAGCTGGCCCGCTGGAACCGTGATCACCACTGCCCGTTCTGGTTTCTCACCGAGGCCTCGCTGAACCTGGCGGAAGACAAAGAGCTGCTTCAGCTCATGCACGACGCCAACTTCGACAGTGTTTTCATCGGCATTGAAACGCCGGTGGCCGAGAGCCTCAAGGAGACGACGAAGTTCCAGAACCTGCGCAAAGACCTGCTGGAAAGCGTGAAGCTGGTCCAATCCTACAGCATGGAGGTGATGGCAGGTTTTATCGTGGGGTTTGACCACGATCCTCCCGACGTCTTTGACCGGCAGATTCAGTTCATTCGAGACGCCGCCATTCCCGTTTCCATGGTCGGACTGCTCAGCGCCTTGCCCAACACGCAGCTTTGGCGCCGGCTGAAATCCGAAGGCCGTCTGTTGAGAGAAAGCTTGGGGAGCAACACGCTCCTGGATATGAACTTTATTCCCCGCATGAACACCCAAGAGTTGCTGGACGGCTACCGGCGAATCCTGGAGACCATTTATCGTCCCGGCGAGTACTTCGACCGCGTTCTGGCTTACCTTTCCCGGGTGGGCACGGCCGCGCGGACCCCGATTGTCTTCTCGGACGTCCTGGCCGCCGCCCGGTCCCTGTGGTGGCAAGGTCTGCGCAGCGACTATCGGAAGGAGTACTGGAAGTTTCTGGTGGAGACGCTGCGCCACCACCGCCGAAGCCTGGACAAGGCAGTGACGCTGGCCGTCATGGGACATCACTTCTTCAAACTGACCGGGACCGCTGCCGCGGAAGATGGATTACAGGCCTGTTACCCCGGCGCCGAAGTGGCTCCGGAGCCCCGCCTTGAAACGTCATAAGAGTTCTTCCCGCCTGAGAAGGCAGCGACTTTAACCCGAACTCCTCAATGAGCAGGAAACGCCGTTGCGCCTCGTCCCGTGCCAGCGCAAAGGGAGGGTTGCAGTCGCCCGGCCCGCAGAACCGAGACTCGTCGCGCCGCCAAGATAGACGACCGCGAGCGGCCCGGCGGTCAGTTAGGCGCGGCAGAGGCTGGCTGCGCCGGCAGAAGCGCCACGCGCTTCCGGCGGTAGAAATAGGAATAGGTTTTTACCGCTGCTTTAACAAAAAGTTTCGGGAGGGTTCCCATGGTTCTTTTGCGGACACTGTCGGCGGCAATACCCTGACCGGCGTAAATGTTCTTAAAGGCCGCGCAGCCGAGCAGGTAGGCGATGCGGCCGGCCCAGGGCCAGGCGCTGGGCGCGCCGTGCAGGATGCGCTTCCAAGCCGCGCCGAGCGAGTAATAAGCGTCCCAGCATTGCTGATTCGCCGCCAGAAGCCGGTCTCTCGGAATGGTCGCGTGGCGGGTGATATCCACCGGACCGATGGGTTTCAGCCAGAATTTGTCGTGCAGGATTTGAGTCTTATGCCTGGGAGTGTACGCTGGCTTGCCGAGGTTTTCCCGGTCCCGCATCATTTCGTAATAGTCCTTGGTGCCGGGATAAGGGCCGTAGAGGGTGAACTGGGTCAAAATGGCTCCGGACTCGAGCGCAAATTGCCGCATGGTTCGAATCGTGTCGAGCGTGTCAGTTTCCAGACCGCAGATGATCGAGCTGAGCACCCAAATGCCATGATCCTGAATCTTCTGGATGGTCTCGGCCATCCTTTGTCCGACGGGGTTCCAGGTTTTGTTGGCGCTGCGCAGGCCCTCCTCGGAAAACGATTCGACGCCGATCAGCGCGCCGCGAATCCGCATTTTGCGATACATGGCGGAAAGATACTCGTCATCGGTGATGACTTCCGTCGTCATCTGCGTGAAGGCGTACATATTCGGTGGGACGGCGCGGTCGTACGCATCGAAGAGTTGCAGGCGATCCTGACGGATGCGCTCCAGCTCGCGCCTTTTCTGCGGGCTCGGCTCGCGCGCGATGCGGCCGAGGGTGGCGGGATTGAAGTTGTCGTCGGCGAAAATGACCGTGCGGTATCCGAGGGCGTAGAGCTCGTTAACCTCCTGAATGATCTTTTCGCTCAGGCGCTGGCGAGGCTGCCGCCCTTCGGTCACCCAGACGGAGCAGAAGCTGCAATTTTCCGGACAGCCAGCGACCGTTTGAACGGAAGGAAAAACGTACTTCGCGGGATCGAGAAGATCCCAGCGCGCCCTGAGCAGCTCGTCTCCGGACAAGCGGCCGCCGTCGTATCGCCGCTGGAGCTTGCCCGCGAGCGCGTCCTGAATCGCCCGCCCCCAGACGGCGTCCCCGTTCCCGGTGATGACCGAGTCCGCCCCCATTTCGAGCGGCTCGTCGGGAAAAATGGTGGCGTGGATGCCTCCCATGATGACCGTCGCCCCTTGGCGCTTGGCAACTTCCAAGACCCGGTAACCCGGGAGGCAGTTGCCGCTGCTGATTCCAATGCCCACGATGTCTCCGGGGCGAACAGTTTCCGGGTTGAATTTCTTGATCGTCTCGTCCACCAGGATGGGGTCGCCGACCCGTTCGACGGGTGTCGCTTGCGCAATGACAAACAGCCAGCGAGGAGTGATGAAGCTGAAACCTAGCGTTGAAGCCGATGGATTGACCAGAATGACTTTGGGCATGATTTCCTTGGGCCTGCTGACCTCTCTTGAGCCGGCGACGATGTGACTTGCTTGAAGTGGAAATGTGTTCAGGCTGAAATTTTACGTCTCCCTCAGCGACCTCGCGGCCGAGAAGCCTGTTTTGCCGTCCCGGCCTCGTCACTTCCCTGCCCTTTTCCCCACGGCCAGATTACCATAGGCCCGGCCAACAGCGCGAGAGGTGAAGGGCGTCATGACGGGGCCTAACCCTGCGAGCCGCCGGACACCCCCTTGCATCTCAGTCAGTTCACGATTATGCTGGGCCGCCAGTTGAGTTGAGAAATTATGATTTCGGAGGGCGCATGGCCGCAACACTTCCTAGCTACCTAAGATCCTCGACGCCGAACCCGCTGGCGAAGCGGGCTCCGTGGTACAAAAACACTTTCCCTTCTTACGCGGGAATTTTTCTGTGGTACGCCTTTTATATCCCGCTGGCCGCGCCCACCATCAGCAAGGCAGACCTCGGCGTGTGCCTGCTGGGGCTGTTGATCGCGGGCCTGTTGTGCTTTGCGCTTTACTATTACGCGCCCGCGATGCTGGGGATGCAAACGGGGCGGCCACTTTACGTGGTCGGCGCCTCAACGTTCGGGACGGCGGGCGGTTACTTGATGCCCGGATTGCTGATGGGTCTTCTCCAGCTCGGATGGTTCGCCGTCGCCACCTATTACGCCACCAGTTACATCATGCAAGGGCTGGGGAGTAATTCGCGGATACTCTTTGTGGTGATCGCGCTGGTTTGGGCGTATAGCTTGGCGTGGGTGGCGATCAAGGGCATCCACTACGTGGCGCGCGTGGCGCAGTTTCTCAATTGGGTTCCACTCATCATGATCCTGATAGTTTTCTGGGCCAACCGCAAAGGCATTTCGAGCTATCACCCGGCGCAACCTGACAACTGGAGTGGATTCCTAGCCATGCTAAGCCTAGTGATCGGGTTTTTTGCCACTGCGGGCGCGGCGGGAGCGGATTTTGGGATGAACAACCGCAATCGGCGCGACATTGCGTTGGGCGGGCTAACCGGCATCACCCTGGCCATCCTAGTTGCAGGCGGCCTGGCGGTTCTTTCGGTCGCCGGTCACATCGGCCAAACGGCTGGCGCTGCCAATTATGATTACGCTACCGCGATTAAGAGTGTCGGGGCACTGGCGCCGATCGTGTTTTTCCTTTTTGCCGCTGCCTCCCTGGTTCCGACCTGCTTTTGCACATTTATCGCTGCAAACAGCTTTGGAACCATGCTGCCGAAGATTCCACGCAGCTTCTCGACCATGGTCGGCGTGACGATCGGAGCGATTCTGGCGGTCACGGGCGTCGCCGAAAATCTGGTCGGTTTCTTTACGCTGGTGGGCGCGTCGTTCGGGCCGATTTGCGGCGCCATGGCTGCGGATTATCTGCTCGCCGGGAAAAAATGGTCGGGGCCGCGCCAGGGCATTAACTGGGCCGGCTATGTAGCATGGGCGGTGGGGTTCGTCGTGGGGATTCTGGATAAAATCCCCGGCGTTCCCGCGAGTTGGGTTCGAGCCGACCGGCCGGAAGTCCTGTTTTCTTTCTTGGTCGGATTCCTGATCTATTGCCTGCTGTCCGCGCTCCGCTTGCGCCCGCCGGTGATTTACGCCGAAGCGCTCGGCGCCGCGGAATAAATGTGCAGCCCTGACGAAGGAGAGATGAACCATGCTCAAAGAGTTCAAGGAATTCACTATGCGCGGCAGCGTGATGGACATGGCCGTGGGAATTATTCTGGGAGCGGCGTTCGGCAAAATCGTCACCTCACTCGTCAACGACGTTCTGATGCCGCCAGTCGGATTGCTACTGGGCAAAGTGGATTTTTCAAGCCTCTACCTGAATCTTTCCGGGCGGCGCTATGCTTCGCTGGCTGAGGCGCGCAAGGCCGGAGCAGCGGTCGTCGCTTACGGCAGCTTTTTGAACTCGGTTATCAGCTTTCTGATCGTGGCTTTCGCGGTGTTCCTTCTGGTCCGGCAGATTAACCGGCTGAAGCGGGAGCGGGAGCCGGCGCCCGCCCCAGCCGCTGCGCCCGCCACCAAAGAATGTCCCTACTGCTTCTCAATGATTCCAGCCAAGGCCACGCGATGCCCGCAGTGTACCTCGGCCCTGCCAGCCGCTTGAGGATGGGCGAGCGAGCCCGGCGCATCCGCTGCCTGTTGCCTTCGGCCGGTAATTCCTGAGAGTGAGCGCGGCGCCCCGCTTGGGGATCGCGGTATAATCATCATTTCGTCCCAAGGAGCTGTAATGCGCAGAAGCCCGGCGCACAAGGCAAGGCAGGAAGCTCGAATGCCGCTGAGAGAACCCGTCCGGCTGGCCGCACCCGTTGTTTTTCTACTGTTGCTTCCGCTCGCGGCGTGGGGGCAATTTCGATTGCGGGTGGTGACAGACCACGCCACGTATAACGCGGGAGCAACCGTGCGGGCGCGCGTTGTGTTCGCGGCGCCGCCGTTTCCATCGCGCGCCGTCCAACTGCTGGCCGCGGTTCGATACGCCGGACAGACCGTGCCGATTGCAGCCGCTCGCGCCATCGTCCCATCCTTCATTCCGTCCGTCGAAACCTCTTCAACGGCCTACGCCACCCTCTGGAAAGTTCCGAGCAATGCCCCGACGGGCCGGTATGACGTTGACCTTACGGTGCGGGACCACGCGGACGGGCGCGTGCTGCTGAACCTCCCGGACGCTGGCTCATTTGCCGTTCACCGGCTGCTCGTGAGAATCGTTCGGATTCAGCTTGACCGGACGTTCTACACTTCCGGTGACTCGGTGAGCTGTCGGGTGGCGATCAAAAATCTTACCCGCCAACCTCTCCAGGGCCTGCGGGTGGAATTTTCAAATCGTTACTGGCCGTGGATTGCCGGGCCGGCGGCGCAAGCGGCGGCAAGCATTGTGCCGCTCACTACTGATCTGAAGCTTGCTCCCGGCGAAGAGCATGAGATTCGCGCCGCTCATGTCGCCGCCGCGCCCAAAGTTTCAAAGCCCACCTTCCATCAGTATGGGGTCGTGGTGTGGGATCATGCGCGGCGGACTGCCCTGGCGATTGCCTTCAGCCCGCTGGTCATCGTGCGACCGCCAGGAGTGGATGCCCCAATTCCCTATCCGCCGCAATACGTTTATCCTGAACTCAACGATCTGAACTTCACGGCTTACCGGCAGTTTTATCCCTCCCAACTTGACCGGGCGGCCATCGGCTTCGGAGGCGCCCACACAATGGTTCCCCTGGGCGCGGAGGCGACCTTCGGGCTGTCGGTCCGTAACCCGACGTCGAAACCCTGGCAGAGCGTTTCCGTGACGGCCCGTCTGCTGGATGGCAAAGCCCACGTGATTGCGCGTCAAACCCTTGAACGGGACATCCACCTCGATCCGGGTCAAGCGCCGATCGCGCGAACTATTCGGTTCAAGCTGCCCGCCGTGGCCGGCCTCTACCGAGTCCACGTCGCCGTCGAGGACTCGCTCGGCAATGTTCTGGCCTCGAATGAAATCGGGCTGGCGGCGAATCCGATGCCGAAGTCCATTTTGATTTTCTGCGCTCACGAGGACGACGAAGGCGCATGGATGGGCATGATTCGCGCCGCCATCGAAAACGATATTCCGCTTCACGTGGTCTATCTGACGAGCGGCGACGCCGGCTCGTGCGACATGTATTACCAGCGCTCGTGTGGGCCGGCCACCGCGCTCAATTTTGGCTATATTCGCATGGGAGAAAGCCGGGCCGCGCTCGCGCACTTGGGCGTGCCGCGGAAAGACATCGAGTTTCTGGGATTGCCCGACGGCGGCTCGGGGGAAATCTGGTACAACCACATTTCAGCCTCTAACCCTTATCTCGCCGTGTTGCTGGCGTGCGATCACGCGCCGTACACCGGTTTGGTTAAGCCGAATCTGCCTTAGGGTCGCGACGCTGGGTTGAAA
>JAKAWO010000102.1 GCA_021827255.1 Acidobacteriota bacterium
CTAAACAACCTTATATTTGAGACGGGAGGCTGCGTATGCAAAGGCAACATTTTCGCCCCCTGGGGGAATTGCTGGTCACCGGAATTGTCATGATGGTTCTCAGCAGCGGCGCGATCCACGCGCAGGAATTCCGCGCGACGCTGACGGGCCGCGTCACGGATCCTTCGGGCGCCGTCATTCCCGCCGCCGCGATTACGGCCGTAAAGAACGACACACACCAAACCTATATAGCCAAAACGAACGGCGCGGGCGTTTATACGATCCCCTACGTGCTTCCGGGCCTCTACACTGTCACGGTCAACGCCAAGGGGTTCAAGACCCGGGTGCAGGAAAAAGTTCTTCTGCAGGCATCGCAACAGTACGGGCTGAATTTCAAGCTCCAGATCGGCGCGACCACCCAGGCGGTCACGGTCACCAGCGCCGCGCCACTGATTAACACGGCCAGTGGTTCCAGCGCCAACATGCTGACGGCGCGCGAGATTCAAAACATTCCGCTCAACGGGCGCCAGATTTACACGCTCATCGGAACGACGCCAGGTTCGCAGTTTCTCCAGACGCAATTCGGAGCCTCGGGATACTCAGGAACGAGGGGCTGGGATGTGTCAAATAACTACAGCTTGGGCGGCGGCGTTCAGACTTACAACAGCTTCACATTGAATGGCACGAACATCACGGAGATGGGCGGCTTCGGCGAGGAAGGCACCTGGATCGTAGCTCCGAACCCCGATGCCGTTCAAGAAGTCAACGTGATGAGCAACACCTACGACGCCCGTTACGGGCACAGCATGGGCGGATCAGTGAATATCGTCACCAAGTCCGGGACCAACCAATATCACGGCGACCTGTACGAATATCTCGAAAATGGAGCTCTGGACGCCAACAACTTTGAGAACAACGCCAGCGGCGTCCCGCGGCAGAACACCATCCAGCACCAGTACGGGGGGACGTTTGGCGGGCCCATCAAGCGCAATAAGATCTTTTTCTTCGGGAGCTTCGAAGGGTATTGGGAAAGCATTCCTTTTACCACGCTGACCAGCGTGCCACCGGCTTACATGCGTCCGCAGCCCGGCCAGGGCGTTAATTTCACTCAGAGCGGCTACACCGTTTACGATCCCTTGACCACAGTCTGCAAATCGGCGGGCGGAACGCTTGGCAACTGCAAAGGAAACAATTACGCCCGCACGGAATTCCCCAATGACACCATTCCGTATAACCGCATCAGCCCGATTGCGGTGAAGTTCCTGAACCTCTTTCCGATGCCCAACACGAACGGCACTTCCGACAGAAACAACTACATCGCGACCACCCCGGACGCCTACCGATACTACCAGCCAATGGGCCGCGTGGACTACACCACCAGCGATCGAACGCGCTGGTACACCTTCTTTGAATGGCAAAAGGGACACGAATTCCGCGATTCGAGCGGATTCACCGGCCCGGCCGAAACTGGCGACCTCCACTCCATGCGGGAGAACATTGTCGCCACTCAGGACATGACCCACACTTTCTCGCCCAGCATGGTCGGAGACTTCAAGCTCTCCTTTACCCGTTACATGCAACGCTTCCCGAATGGCGCGACTTCCATGCCGACTCCACAGTCCTTCGGACTCAACATGCCCTTCGCGGGCCAGTCGAAGGACCTGCTGCCCCAAATCGGCTTCGGCGAGATCTATCCCGGCATCATCGGCAACACCGTAACGGCTCAGATGAATCAGGCCATGACGCTGAATGTGGACTTCACCAAAATCCGCGGCAACCATACCTTCGAATTTGGAGGGGAGATTAACCGGTGGAACTTTGCCAATCCGTTCGACGTCGGACATCCTAACGGAACTTTTTCATTCGGCACCGGCCCGACTCAATATAACCCGACGCACAGGAACGCTCTCCCCGGCATAAGCGACGGGAACGTCATCGCCACCATGCTGCTGGGATATCCGACCGGTGGCGGCGTGGACTGGCAGCACACGGTCTATGAGACCATTCCCGAATATGCCATTTACGGGCAGGATAATTGGAGGGTTACCCATCGGCTGACGCTGAACATCGGGGTGCGATACGATGTGGAGGGGGGCGTGGTGGACCGCTTTAATGGCCTCAACCGCGGCCTCTGCCTGACCTGCGTCAACCCCATCACAAACGATCCAACCTATCAAGCGGCGATAGCGAACAGCAGCAACATCTCCAAATGGCAATCCGTCGTCTCGCAGCTTGACGCCCTCATCGGCTCTTCCGGTCCAAAGATTAGCCCCGGCACCGTCTATGGCGGGATCCAATTCCCAGGCGTGGGCGGCCAGCCGCGCAATGCCTACAACATTGACTGGAGCAACCTTGCGCCCCGGCTCGGCTTCGCGTACGCGCTTAACAATAAGACGGTTCTTCGCGGTGGATGGGGCTGGATATTCGCCTACGGAATTGAAGGTGGCACAAGAGAAGGGTTCAGCATCACGACGGGCTACCAGGCTACGGGGAGCAACGGGATTTCGCCGAATGACCTTTTCCTGAGCGGCACGCCATTCCCAAACGGCGCGCAGCAGCCCGTCGGCTCATCCCTGGGGTTGCTGACCGGCGTGGGCAGCGGCCAGAATCTCGATTTTCCGCAACGCAAGATTCCGCGCGCCACGGTGATGTCGCTCGGGATTCAGCGGCAACTTCCAGGCCACACGGTGCTGAGCGTGAAGTACTCCGGGAATTACGGCAGAGCGCTGCGCACGCAGGGCGTTCACAGCTGGATCAACGGCACCTTGCCATTGACGTGGGGTTATCCCCAATTGCAACAGAACACTTACAATCAGAGTGACGGCAGCGGGGGAACGATTGGGGCTGACATCGCCAGCCTGCTCAACGAAGCGGTCCCCAACCCTTACTACGGCTCGGTGCCCGTCACCAGCGGCATAGGACCCAGAACCTCGGTGGGCGCTATCGGCTTGCTGACACCCTTCAACGAGTTTGGAGCTGGACCCGTTGGCGATTACACCAACCCCTACGGCAAGAGCTGGTACGATTCCCTGCAAGTGAAGGTGGACAAGCGGCTTTACGGCGCGGGCCGCGGATTGAGCTACCAGCTCGCCTATACCTATTCAAAGGCGATGAATCTCACGAACTATCGCAATGGCTGGCCGTGGCAGGACCCCCATCCCATCTATGACCCGGCGAGCGACGACCGCACGAACATCTTCACCCTCGCCGGGGAATGGGACCTGCCCGTGGGACGTGGCGCGAAGTACATCTTCTCATCCGCTTCCGGCTTGTGGGGCGGGGTGGTGAATAACTGGAGATTGGACTGGATCTTCTCCGACGAGTCCGGCTTCCCGCAAGGCGTGCCGGGCACCTGGTATGTCGGCGGCCACAGTTACGTGCCGAACGGCGGGCCGACGTTCTCACAGTGGATTTATAACTGTGGCTGGACTCCCACGAATCAGATTAGCGCCCGAACCTGCTGGACTAGCATTCCCTCGCGCGGGCAAGGGAACTTGCCCGACCGCGTCGGCTACTTGCGCACGCCGTATATCCCTAACCTCGACCTGTCGCTCCAGAAGGATTTCCGCTTGACGGAATCGAAGCGGCTTCAATTCCGATGGGACGATTTTAACTCCATGAATACGCCGCTCTTCCCCGGGCCGGACACAAATGCCAACGATGCCATTTGCGATCCCGCCCTACCCGGCGCGAAGTGCACCCAATGGCAGGGCTTTGGCACTGTTAGGCTGTTCCAGCAGAATTTCCCGAGGATCATGCAGGTTTCGCTGAAGCTCCTTTTCTAGCGTCCGGCAGGGCCGCGTGAACGGCCCCGCCCTGCTTTCAGGGTCACCATCATCGCGGTGACAGCATCCAGCTCTTGTGGCATACTCCAGCACATCGAAAATCGCCCGCGCGGGAGGCGGCTTTGCCGAGGAATTTGCTCGAGGCGAGAGCGACGCGCTTCCGGTCGGGGTCAATCCAGAATCTGAGGAAACAAATGCGTTTCAGAAAAGGAGGGGTCTCAAGAGTGAGCGCGCCTGATCGCCCCCGCCGATAGCCGCCGCATCTCGTTGATGCCGTGGGTTCGCAAGCTCCCGCCCCCCCCGGAAAGCCCGCCTCATGAAAGGTGCCCGGTTTGGGACGACGCCGGCTCCGCGCGGAGATAAAATCACCAAAGGAGGTTTAGCATCATGGCCCGCGATGCAGAAGAAAGCATCAACTTGAGCCGGCGGCGAACGCTCGAAAAGATGCTGGGAATCGGAGCGGGACTGGCCATGCCGGCTGATATTCTGGCTCAGCCCGAGGCCGCGGCGGCGCAAGCACCATCCGCCGCGAGGGGTTCGGACGTTCACTATCAGCGCATTTTAACCGTGAGGGATTGCCATCCGGCCGTCACCTCGGCCGCCAAAATCCTGGCTGGCAAGCTGGGAGTTTCCGAGTCCAACATCAAGTCCGTCTCGCCCCGCGCGCTCCCCCAAGAGCATGAAGTGGCTCTGATCACCGCCCCCGGCGCTCCGGAGCATCTCCGGTGGTTCGGGGACGCCAAGCCGGTTCTGTTTGATGGCTACATGATTGCATTCAAAAATGGGGCAGCGTTGATTTTCGGCAATCGCCCGCGTTCGCTTCTCTACGCCGCCGGCGACTGCCCGCGATGGCGAGACAAAGGCGCGGGCGTATTTCGACGCCAGCCTAGTTTCGCGCTGCGCGTCTCCCATGGCAGCCGCGGCAAAAGCATCGCAGAAGTCGTCGCGGCGGTCGGCGCCAACCTCATGCAGGGCGATCCGGCCGTGGCCACGCTCAAAGACAGTTTTCCCAACGTCTTCAATCTTCTCAGCCGCGAAGACCAGGAGCGCTTAGAACGATTCCAAAGCATGATGGCCGAGCGGAGCCACGCCGTCCTTCAAGAGTGCCGCGACGCCGACGTGCCCGTTTACACCTCCATTTACGGCAACAATTTTGAGCGCTGGTCGCCGGCGCTCTACCAAGCGGTGATCCACGCCTATCCCTCGACCCAGGGCAAGCCGGCGCCACACTCGTGGGAAAAGGCGCCGCTTTGCCCTTCCGATCCCATGACGTGGAAGATCATTGACGCGTACATCCGCGAGCTGATGGAGCGCAGCGGCGCCGACGGTTTTGTCGCTACCTTCTGGGATCAGTACGGCATGTTTTGCCAGAACGAGCGGTGCGTCCGCGACGGGTTGAACAAATTCCCGAATGAGGTTTACGTCAACGTGCAGCACCTCTACGACACCGTCGTGGGTTCGATGGGCAAGGGGTTGATCGTTCGAACCTGGTCGTCCGGTTGCCCTCACTGGCTGGGCGACGAGTACGTCCACGCGCCCGGCTACGGGGGTTTTGGCGGGAGCGAGGAGCAGCTTTGGGGAAGAGTGATCCAGGAGCTGCCCGCCGACATCATGCTTCAAACCAAGGTGTACAATTGCGACGTTGAGCCGAACCCGCCCTTCAGCCCGTTGATCGGCGCGGTAAAGCCGCACAATCAAATCGCGGAATATCAAATCATCGGGCAAACAACTGGCCGCTACTATTTCCCAGCATCTTCGGTGAGCTACACAGCCTGGACAATGAAGAAATCCCAAGGCCTCATCGGACCGACGGGCGGCGTCGCCCTGGGCTACGGCGCGACGATGCAGCCCGACTTCTCCCTCCTCGATGACATCGTCAATGGCATCAACCTTTACGCCGCGCGCGAGCTTTCATGGAACGTCGAGGCTGATCTCGATACCCTCTGGAAGAACTGGGCGATACCGATCTACGGCCCCGAAGCCGCTCCGCATATCATTCGGGCGCTCCAACTTTCCGAGGAGGCTGTCAACCTGACATTCTCAGTGCTTGGCCTTGGCAGCAGCACTAATTCGAATTTTGTCGGCAGCATCGCCCGCAAGGAAACCTTGCTGCGCTATACCAATCGTTACGACCTGCCGCAATATGCGAAGTATCTTGAGCCGACCAAGGAAAACATCGCCCTGGTTATCGCCGAAAAGGAAAAGTGCATGGGCGGGATCCAGCAGATGTTCCAGGAGCTGGAATTCGCCAAGCCCTACTTGACCCCGGCGCAAGTTGCGGAGCTGGAGACTCGTTTCAATTGGTTTAAGGAATTTGCCATCTGCCGCAAGTATCATGACATCAGCCTGTGGCGATATCGCTATCTGCGCTACCTGGCGACACAGCTCACGACCGAACCTGAGCAGATGAAATATCTGGCGGAAGCCTACGACCAGGTCGCCGCCCACCGAAAGCTTTTGTTCCGGTATGATCCGAAGCTGAAGCTCAGTTGTTACGAAACCGTGCTGGGGGAGCTGCCGCGCAAACCGGATCTCGGCGATCCGATGCCGGTGATGAAAGAGCTTTACGACAAGTCGAGGAAACTGGTTGAGCAATCGGTGGGGCCCGATTACCTGCCGGAAGAGTGGCGGAGGGATTGATGCGAGATTCCGAAGGCAAGCGGCGAAAGGCGCTCGGCGTGAGTCGGCGTTATTCCCGACGAGAATTTGTTCGCCGGACTTCGCTTGCCGGCCTGGGGCTGTCCGCCGGCGCTTGGCTCTCCGACGCTGCGCGAGCCGAAGAAGATCCCGCGGACCCGCTCTGGCGGTCGTTTCTGAAACCGCCGGACGACGCGCGCATCATGTTCCGCTGGTGGTGGTTCGGCCCGGCCGTAACGCCTGAAGAGCTCGAGCGGGAGATGCGGGCGATGAAGGCGGCGGGCGTCGGAGGCTTCGAGGTTCAACCCGTTTATGCGCTCTCGCTGGACAATCCGGATGAGGGCATTCGCAATCTCCCCTACCTTTCGGATGGTTTTCTGGATGCCCTACAGTTCGTGGCAAAGAAAGCTCAACAGCTCGGACTGCGCTTCGACTTGACGGGGACCACCGGTTGGCCTTATGGCGGCGCGCGCGTGCCCGTTATTCAGGCGGCAGGCATGTTGCGCGTGGCGCGAGTTCGCATCGCTGCGGGAGACGACTCCGTGCCCACGCCCGCCCTCGAAGCCGGAGAATCACTGATCGCAGCTTGGGCCGTCCGGGACGAAGCGAACTTCGCGTCGGGTGTTCACGAGCTGACCGGCTTCCACGGCCCAAGGGTGAGTGTTGCCGGATCGCCGGACGCTCACGTCGTCCTATTTTTCGTTTCCAGCCGCACCGGCCAGCTCGTCAAACGGGCCGCCGTGGGCAACGAAGGGTTTGTCGTGGACCATTACGACCGCGCCTCCGTCGAGGCTTATCTTGACTCGACGGTCGGCCCCATGTTGCGCGCGCTCGGCTCCGAGGCCCCTTACGCCCTGTTTAGCGACAGCCTTGAGGTCTTTGCCTCCGACTGGACGCCCAACCTTCTCACGGAATTCGAGCGGCGCCGCGGCTACGACCTCAAGCCGCACCTGCTCGCCCTGGTGGGCGACACAGGCCCCCAAAGTGCTGCCGTGCGGTGCGACTGGGGTCACACACTTACCGAGCTAGTCAACGAAAACTATCTCACCACCGTGCAACAGTGGGCGGAGCGCCACCACACGCGCTTCCGCGCCCAGGTTTACGGCACTCCTCCGGTTACGCTCTCGAGCAACCGACGGGTGGACCTGCCGGAAGGCGAAGCCCCCAACTGGAGAGGGTTGAGTCCTGTTCGCTGGGCATCTTCCGCCTGCCATCTGTACGGCCGGCCGATCACTTCCTCAGAAACGTGGACTTGGGTTCATTCGCCCGTTTTCCGCGCGACCCCCCTCGACCTGAAAGCCCTGGCCGACCTCTACTTTCTGGAAGGCTCGAATCAGATCGTCGGCCACGGCTGGCCCTATTCGTCTCCTGCCGCTGGCGAGCCCGGCTGGGCCTTTTACGCAGCGGGCGCGCTAAACGACCACAACCCGTGGTGGATGGTGATGCCCGATCTCACGCTCTACCTTCAACGGGTCTCGTTCATCCTGCGCCAGGGAATACCCGTAAGCGATGTGGCCGTTTACCTCTCGAATAGCGACGCTTGGGAACAATTTAGGGCAGGACGCAGCCCTTCGGTGAACGAGGCGCTGGCGTTCCTTTTGGGCCCAACCGTGCTTGGGAGCATTCTCGACGCGGGCTTCAATTTCGACTTCATGGATGATGAGGCAATCAGCCGAGTGGGCATCCCTTACCGGGCAGTTGTTCTCCCGAACGTCGAGCGCATCCCCCTCGCGGCTTACCAGAAGCTGAGGGATTTTGCGCAGCATGGTGGCCTGCTCGTGGCCACCGGCCGCAGGCCGGCTCTCGCCCCTGGCCTTCTCGAAGGGGAACGAGACAACGCGCAGGTCCAGGTGCTGACCCGGGAGCTTTTTGAATCTCCCACCGGCGTGGGCGCCTTTCTCAATGATGCGTCGGACGTGGGGAGCGCGCTCGCCGGCAAACTTGTCCCCGATATCGAGGTTGCGCCTAAGACGCCTCTCATCGGATTTGTTCACCGTCAGCTTGGGTCGAAAGAAATCTACTTTGTGGTGAACACGTCCAACACGCCGCAGTCCGTGCAGATTACCTTCCGCGCCAAGAATCTCTCGCCGGAACGCTGGGACCTCTTCAGCGGCGCGAAGCAGGCTCTCGAGCCGAGTGCGGTGAGGGACGGGCGCGTCACCGTGCCCTTCCATCTTGCGCCTTACGAATCCGTAATGGTCGTCTTTGCGCCCTCGCCAGCCATTCGAGCCGCAAAGCGCGTCTCTGCCGCGTCGGTGCCCGAGCCGCTCGATGTCAGCGCGGGTTGGACCGTGACGTTCCCCGAGCTCGGCAAGACAATCCCAATGAATCGCCTGCGCTCGTGGACGGAGTACAAGTCGCTCCGGTTCTTTTCCGGGCAGGCGACGTATGAAAAGACGATTAATCTTCCCGCCTCGTTTGGGCGGGGCACGAGGAAGATTATCCTGAGGTTCGGCGAAGGCACTCCTGTGAAAGCCTCGAGGCACGGCACCCGCGGGCTGCGCGCCTGGCTGGAAGGGCCAGTGCGAGAGGCCGCCGTCGTGTATCTGAATGACCGGCGCGCCGGCTCCGTCTGGCATCCCCCCTACGAACTCGATCTCACACCGTGGTTACGCTCCGGCCGGAACACGTTCCGCATTGTGGTCGCAAACCTCGCCATCAATCGGATGGCAGGGGAGTCTTTGCCCGCTAGTCGCCTCCTCAACAGCCTCTATCGCCGCAGGTTCAGGCCGCAGGATCTCGGCTCGATCAAGCCGCTGCCCTCCGGCTTGCTCGGCCCGCTCAGTCTGATTGTACGCTGAAGCCTTGTTGAATGGACGCGCCGGAGCTCCAGGCGCCGGAAAACGGCGCAAAGTTCCTTAGAGCTTATCCGTAAATAGCTATTGTCTGCCGCCAGCAGATCATGGCCGCAGCCAAGGTCAGCAGGGCGACATAGCCTTCTTCGGTCTTCTCAAAAC
>JAKAWO010000103.1 GCA_021827255.1 Acidobacteriota bacterium
TCCGATCTCGAGACCGTCAAAGCGCCGCCGCGTCCCCTCGGCCCGACCGAACTCCTCAGCCTGCTGATCGAGGTGGGGGAGCAGGTCAATTCCACCCTCGATCTGGACGAGCTGATGAAGCGCATCGCCGAACTCGTCCGCCGGGTCATTGACTATCAAGTCTTCGCCATCCTTCTGCTCAATGAAAAGGCGCAGGAGCTGCGCGTCCGCTCGAGCGTCGGCCACTCTGAAGAGGTGGTGAAGAATGTTCGCATCAAGGTCGGCGAAGGGATTGTGGGCCGGGCGGCGCTCGAGAAGCGTTCCATCCTGGTTAAAGACGTGCGCCGCGACCCGGCTTACATCGAGTCCGTTTCCACCGTGAAATCCGAGCTGGCCGTTCCATTGCTCCTGAAGAACCGGGTGATCGGCGTCATTGACCTGGAAGCTGATTCGCCCGATCACTTTACCGACCAGCACGTCAATCTGCTGGAGTTGCTCGCCGGCCGCACGGCCATCGCGCTCGAGAACGCCCGCCTCTACCGCCGCACTCTGCGCCAAGCCCGCACCCTTCAGTTGCTCAATGAGGTCAGCCGCGAGTTGAGTTCCGTCCTGGTCCTGAACGAGCTGTTGCGCCGCGTTGGCGCGCTCACCAAGCGCCTGGTGGACTATCACCGCTTCAGCATCATGTTCGCCGATCCGGCCGCTGAAACCTTCAACGCGGTGATCTCCATCCGCCAGGACGAGCGCCTGCCCGACAAAACGACGGTCAGGTTCGGCCAGGGCATTGTGGGCGCCGCCGCCGATCTCCGCCAGACGATCGTCGTTCCCGACGTGAGCAAGGACAGCCGCTACGTCATGACCAATCCCGAGACTCGCTCGGAGATGGCCGTCCCACTCATCTATCGCGACCGAGTGATCGGCGTGGTGGACCTGGAAAGCCCGCAGCTCAATTACTTTTCTGAAGAGCATGTGCGCATCTACTCGACCTTGGCCCCGCAAATCGCCATCGCCATTGAGAACGCCCGCCTCTACGAGCGCGTGCTCAACAGCGAGGCGCGCCTGGAGCGCGATCTCGACCGGGCGCGCGAGATTCAGATGCTGCTCATGCCGGGCGTCGCCCCGTCCATTCCCGGCCTGGACATCGCGGTGCGCTTTGAGCCGGCCCGCGAGCTGGGCGGCGACCTCTATGACTTCCTCTCCTACGGCCGCGATCGTTACGTTCTGGCCCTGGGTGACGTCAGCGGCAAGGGAACGCCCGCCGCCCTCTACGGGGCGCTCTCGAGCGGCATCCTGCGCAGCTTCTCCACCCAGCGCCCTTCGCCCCCCGAGTTGCTTCGCGCCTTGAACGCCAAGCTCCTGGAGCGGAAAATTGAGGGCCACTTCATTACCCTGGCCTATTCGATCTGGGAACCCAAAACGCGCCTCCTCCGCCTGGCCAACTCCGGCATGCCGCTTCCCATTCTGGCTCGCCGCGGCCGCTGCCACGTGATCCACGCCGAGGGAGTGCCGCTCGGCCTGCTGGAGCAGGTGGATTACCAGGAGGCGCGGGTCGAGCTTCAGCCCGGCGACCTGCTGGCGCTGTTTTCTGACGGCTTGGTTGAAGCGATGGATCCCGCCTACGAAGAGTTCGGGATGCGCCGCTTGGAGAATATCTTCCGCGAAAACGCCCGCCGCCCCGTCGAGGAGATCGCCAGCACCGTGTTCGGTGAAATCGCTAAGCACGAACGCGGCCGCCCTCGCCGCGACGACCAAACCCTCCTCGTCGCCCGCGTCCGATGACTTTTTCCCTCGCGCCCGCTCGGCTGTTTCGTCCCGCCGTAACCTCTCTGCGGTCGGGTTCATCTCAATAAAGACGGAGGAAGACGATGAAAATTGGCATCATTGGCGCAGGACAAATTGGCGGCACGCTCGTCAGAAGGCTGAGCGCGCTGGGACATGAGGTTTCGGTGGCTAACTCGAGAGGGCCGGAATCGCTGGCCGATCTCGCCCGCGAGACCGGCGCGAAGGCCGTGACCGTGGCCGAAGCAGCGCGGGCCGGAGAAGTCGTGGTCGTTACCATCCCGGAAGCAAAAATCCGAGATCTGCCCAGGAACCTTTTTGAGGGTGTTCCCGCCAACGTTGTAGTCGTGGACACGGGTAATTACTATCCGCGACATCGCGACGGACGCATCGCGGAAATCGAAGAGGGCTTGCCGGAAAGCCGCTGGGTCGAGCGGCAGTTGGGGCGCCCCGTGGTCAAAGCCTTCAACAACATTTACGCGAAACATTTGATGGAGAAAGGCCAGCCCGCCGGCTCGCCCGGCCGCATCGCCTTGCCCGTCGCAGGCGACGA
Source organism: Acidobacteriota bacterium (assembly GCA_021827255.1). GTDB lineage: Bacteria > Acidobacteriota > Terriglobia > UBA7540 > UBA7540 > JAKCCV01. Next base: position 2,312 of record JAKAWO010000103.1, read on the forward strand.
CCCGCGCGCCAAGAGCGTCATTATCAGCCTGCTCGACGAACTCGGATTCGACGGCGTGGACGCTGGCGGCCTCGACGAATCCTGGCGGCAGCAGCCCGGAACTCCCGTCTATGCCACGGACCACGACGCCGCCGGTGTCCGACGCGCGCTCGCTCAGGCAAAGAGGGAACGCACGTCCGCATGGCGGGCCACGCCGAACAGTCCCGGCACCTTCCTCCATCCCGCCTGAGCGCGGGGGGCGGATTATTCTGCCGGGCAGCCTATATCTTCGCCCTCGTGCTAAACTCGCATGGGCTTGGCGGGCGAAGATCATGGAACCTTTTGCCTACGTTCAAAACCGGCTTCACGCCGAGGGCGTTCCGCTTGCAGCAGTGGCGGAGCGTTACGGCACACCCGCCTACGTCTATAGCCGCGGCGCCATCCTGGAAAATTTTCGCCGCCTTGAGGTCGGCCTAGCGGGCGCGCCAAGCCTCGTCTGCTATTCCGTCAAAGCCAATTCCAATCTAAGGATTCTCAGTCTGCTCCGCGAAGCGGGCGCCGGTTTTGACATCGTTTCGGGCGGCGAACTCGCTCGCGTCGGCCGCGCCGGAGCCGCCCCGGACCGCGTGGTTTTTTCCGGCGTCGGCAAGACCGCCGATGAGATGGATGCCGCGCTCGCCGCCGGCCTTTTGATGTTCAACGTCGAGTCGGACGGTGAGCTCGAACTGATCGAAGCCCGTGCCGCCGCCGCAGGAAAAACGGCGCCCATCGCCATTCGCGTCAACCCGGACGTTGAGGCGGAAACGCACCCGTACATTTCGACCGGCCGCTTCATTCACAAATTCGGCGTTCCCAAAGACGCCGCCCTGTCGCTCTATCGCCTCGCCGCCCGCTCAAAAAATCTTCGCGTGCGCGGCATCGCCTGCCACATCGGCTCGCAGATTCTCCAGATTGAGCCGTTCTTAAAGGCTCTCGATGAGATTTTGGAAGTCGCAGCCGGCTTGAGCGCCGAGGGAATCGAAATCGAGTGGCTCGATTTGGGTGGCGGCTACGGTATTCGCTACAGGAACGAAGAACCGATCGAGATGACTCGCCTGATCGCCGAACTCAAGCGCCGGATCGCCGGCGCGCCTTACCGGTTGATCCTCGAACCCGGACGAGCGATTGTCGGCAACGCCGGAATCTTGCTCACCCGCGTCCTCTACGTGAAACGCAACGGGCAAAAAAAATTCATCGTCGTGGATTCCGGCATGAACGATCTGCTTCGCCCCGCGCTCTACGGCTCCGAGCACCAGGTCTGGCCGGTCATCCAGCGCCCCGGCCCGGCGGCTTCGGCGGACGTGGTCGGCCCGCTCTGCGAAACCGGAGATTTTCTGGCTCGGGACCGCGAGCTTGCGCCCCTCCAGCCGGGCGATCTCCTGGCCGTCATGACCACCGGCGCTTACGGCTTTGCTCTGTCCTCAAACTACAATTCCCGCCCGCGCCCGGCGGAAGTTCTGGTCAGCGGCACCGAGACCGAAGTGATCCGCGCCCGCGAACGCCTTGAGAGTCTTATGTCCGGCGAAACCACGTAGCCGTCGAAAAGCCCATTGTCTTGAGCGGCGGTCGGACGTATGCTTACGGGGTAGTGGGAGGATCAAAGGGCAACTTCCGGTTCAACCTGGGGGCGTGAGAATTGACGCGAACCCGCTCAACGGCTGCCCGTACCTCCGGGCGGCGCTGGTCAAAAGAGAGCCAGCATGAACCGTCCGCTGAAATTCGGCGAGTCGCTCTGGGCGCTCGTGAGCATGGCTCTCCTCACGACTCAGTGTGGCGGAGGAAGCGGCAGTCGTGGAGGACCCACTCTCTCCACCCCGTGCGTGCTGGCGGGACATCAGTATGCGTTTCTGGTCACTGGCGCTGGAAACACGAACGTTGAGGCAACGGGCGTCATGGTGGGCAGTATCACCGTTGCCGCTGACGGGTCGCTCCAGGGCGAGTTCGACATCAATGGCGGAGGTCAGAATTCCCAGCCGATTTCCAGCGGCCAATGCTCCGACGGTACGACGCAGAATACGGGAACATTAACCCTGGTCACTCCCGGCATCCCCCGACAAGCCCGCGACGGAGACCTCACCGTCGCGGCTACCGGCTACGCGCGGCGGCCAGCTCATTGGCCGAACGCGCCGGGGTCGTACCAGTCGCACTCCCTGTAATCCAGAACTTCGACCTCAACGCCTCCGGCCCGCAGGAGCTCGGAAAGCGGTACCATATGGTCAAACCCGCAGACGACGAGCAAGTTGTCGTTGCCGCGCCGGCTTTGCCGGATCCTGCGCAGCATCAACTGCTCGCGTTCGGCGTGCCAGCATGCCCTCTGTCCGGCACCGACCCCCAGGAGCTTTGTGTAGAGAAGCGGAATCCCCATTTGCCTCAAATCTTCCCGGGTCGTGTTGATATTGGCCCACCGGAGTCCGCGGCTGTCCGCAATGTCTTGGGTAATAGTCCTTCCGGCCTCGTCGTCCCACTCCTCGCAGATTACTCCGATGCGGTTGTTCGCAACGATTCCCTCGATAGCGCGGCGGAAATGCGACCTTTGCCGCGTCCTCTCCTGCGCGATTGGGCGCTGCTCTTGCTGGATTCCGTGGTTGCAGCCAACGACGTAAATCATCGGGCACCCCCAAACAGGGTACGGGAGCGCGTAGCGCTCCCCCTCTTCGGGCTAGCAATGTCACGCCTGCGGGGGCGACCGCAGATCGGAAGGCCAGGGACCTCCCCCGCCGAACCTCATTCGGTACGTAGGCGGTTCTGCATACCCGAACCGAGTGCGTAGGGTGTTGCGCGATGGCCCGTAAGAACTTCGCCCCTATCTTACCAAGTGCGCGTGCACTCTTTCCCCGTTGGTTGTGTCTTCAATGAGGCAATTCGAATGTGTATCGCACGAGCATTCAATGCGCTCTCCCGCACTCCACCCTATGATGGTGTATCGTTCGCCGCTTTCATACACCGAAAACACGTGGCCAGACTCCGTGTCCAGTTTGCCCCTAATAACATCAATTCCGCTTAGGATTTCACCGCTGCCGACCGACTCGGCGCGCCGCGCCTTGTGACTCGCCGGAGCCTTCGAACTCGGAGATGGCTGCCCGGACCCCGCCGAAATGTTTGGCAATGTGCTCCACGTCATGTCCCATTTGCGTGATTCTAGGTAGCGCCCACGAGAACAAGAGCTCCAAAAGCCGTTAGCGCTAAGGCCCGCAATCTCCCCTGTGTCGTCAATGTTCTGGCTCATGTCGGACCCTGTTATCAAGTTCGAACACAACTGAAACCCAGAGCTGTCATAAAGCCGAACGGTGAGTAGCATCGGCCCCTGATAGCTCCGAACGGCAGCAGCAAAGGCTTTGACCTTCCTCTGAGATGAGGGCGAAAGTACGAACTGATAGTAAAGGCCATCATTCCGCCATTCGGTCTTCAGGCGAGCCTCTAGACCGTAGGAGTTGATGTCGAGCCGAGCCCATTCGTGAACTGGGAGCGGGCGGGAGCGGTACCAGCGGATGCCTACAGCCGCAATCATTCCTACAAGCGCAATGCCGGCTCCAAGGGACGCACCGATCAAGATTAAGCGCTTCCACGGCGGCGTCCTGTCAGTTCTCTTTGGCGTCTCGTCCGTTGACGACATACCGACCGGAGTTTCCATTTTGGGTCCCCAGCCCGCTGAAATCCCTACACCGCCCGTCCTCTCCCGTCAACCGGCGGCCGCCCCGGGCCGTTTGCCGTGGTAACGCGCTCGCCATTCTGCGGCGCTGCGGCCGGCTTCGCGCCCTGGCTGGCCAGAACTGCGGCACATGCCACAAAAATTCCGAGCGCCAGTGGAATCGCTCTGTGACTCGCCTTGCTCCCCTCTGTGACTTGCCGGCGATTCCGCCGTCGCGCGGTCGCGGTTGCCGGATGCGGCGGATTATACCACTCGCCGTGGGCCGCTAACGGCCCGCCGCTGCTCGCGTCAGCCTCGGTTGGTGGTCCACGCCAAGCGTCCGACCGTGCAAAGACGACTTACTCAACCACCTCCTCACGCTGGCCGCTTGGCGGCGGGTTCTTCGAACAGAGAGCCGGGTTGGGGCAAGAGAGCAGCGGCGGGCTCCGCGGCGATGGAGCGGAGTTCGGGATACTCGTCGAGCAAGGTTTCGGGCACGGAGACCTTGCCGCCGCGCACTAGGGTGATGAGTTGGAGCGCGTTGGCCACCGCCTTGCCGCGAAAGTGGTTGTTGGTGATGACATAAACCGCCGCCGTCGCCGTGGCCAGATTTTTGATTCGCTCCGCCCAGGGATCGAGTTCCGCTAAGCTATAGAGGTAGTTGTAACGCTCTTCCGGATGGTCTTCAGCGGTGAACCAGCGCTCGTAGTTGCGGCCGTGCAGCCGCACGTAGCCGATGGGCGCGGTGGCTTGCGAGCTGGGCGCGAGCGAGCGGCCAATCACCGGCTGGTCAATGTTGCAGAAGCCGACGCCGAGGTCGCGCAACATCTGGAAAATCACCGGCTGGTTCCAGGAAGCGTGCCGCACTTCGAGCGCCAGTGGATACTCCATGAACTCGACCACCAGCCCGCCCACGTACTCGCGGTTCGGGCGCGTGTTTCTGAACGACCACGGAAATTGAACGAGCAGCGCGCCGAGGCGGCCCGCCTCCATGAGCGGATCGAGCGCGCGCTTGAAAACCTTTTCGTCCTCGCGCGTCGCGCTGCGGTCGTGCGTGAAGCGCTGCCAAAGCTTGGCCGTGAATTTGAAATTGGGATTGCGTTCGACGCGGCGCGCCCAGCCTCTAACCACTTCCGGGCGCGGCGGCTGATAGAACGTGGTATTCAGTTCGATGGTGTCGAAGAATTCGGCCAGATATTCGGCCGGGTGGAAACCGCGCGGACGCGGGGAAGGATACACGAGGCCGTCCCAGTCGTCGTAAGACCATCCGGCGGGGCCGAAGCGAATTTGGGCGGGTGCACTGGCAGCGTCCATGTTCGCCTTTTGTTCGCTATATGAATCTATCGCAGCCAACCGGCTCTGTCAAGAAAAATTTAGGACAGATTCGGATAGGTACCATTTCGATGCGCCTTTGAGCGTCACAAATGGGTTTGTTTTGTCTGAAGGCAGTTTAGAATCAATAAATTAGCGGCATTGTTCTGTACAAAAGGACTTTTGAGGGAATTCCATTACGATGGGAACAGCGGGTAAACCTTACATGGCCGACTGCCGGCATGGTCGCATGCGAGAGACCGGAGACGGCGTCAGTGCTTCGGTCGGTTAGCGTTCTCCCCACATCAACTTGTCGCGAAGAATCTCAAAGTAATTCTTCGCCGCAGGCTGAATGAGTTCGACGAAAGAATCCGACTTGCGCAAGCGCACCGTGTCGTCGCTGTGGGTAGCAAAGCCGATTTGGCCGTCCACGGTGAGGTAGGCGGCCTCGCGCTGGCTCTTGACGGCGATTTCAATGACCGAGGTGTCGCGCAGAACCAAAGGCCGATAGGTGAGCGTGTGGGCGCAGATGGGCGTGACCAGGAAGGATTCGACCGTCGGGGCGACGATGGGTCCGCCGGCCGCGAGGGAATAGGCGGTCGAGCCGGTGGGCGTGGAAACGATCAGGCCGTCGGACTTGAAGGTAGAGATAAAGGTGCCGTCCACCGACACGTCAAAATCGAGGATCCGCGCGATGGCGCCCTTGTTGAGAACCACGTCATTCAGCGCACGAAAGGTGGAGAGAACTTCGTCGGCGCGGATCAACTGGCCTTCAATGCGGACACGCTTTTCGCTCCGACAGTTTCCCTTGAGGGCGCCTTCGAGCGCGGGATAAAGCTCTTCGCGGGAGATGACGGTCAAAAAGCCGAGTCCGCCGAGGTTCACTCCCAAAATGGGGACGTTGTTGCGGTCGAGGGCGCGCGCCGCGGCGAGCAGCGTTCCGTCGCCGCCCAAGACGACAAGCAAATCCACCTTGCCCGGCAGTTCATTGCGCGTATGGCACTTGCCGCCGTCTTCCAGGATGGCGCCGGTTTCCTTATCAAGGAACACTTCGATCTGACGGGCGCGCAGCCACTCGACGAGTCCAGGCACGATTTCGCGCAACTCGGTCTTTTTCGGTTTGGAGATAATTCCGATTCTCTTTATGGGCATCGCCATGTGCCCGACCTCGGTTGCGGGCCGTCCGTTTCCGGCTTGATCACCAGCCGGACTATTGTAGCAGGATGCTCGGAAACCCGTTTATTACGGCGCAGTTTAATTTCGACGATGGCCGCGGCCCCTGCGGGCATCCAGCCGCCTCTACGCCCTTTCCCCGCTTTTTTTAGGCACACGGCCTGCAAACTGCGTGCAGAAAAAACTCGCGGTTGCCGGTGGCTCCAGGAAGCACGCTTTCCACCCGCTCGGTTGCAGCGAAGCCGAGCTCCGCCAACTTTGCGGTCACTTTGGCGACAGCTTCGGCGTGAAGCCGCGGGTCGCGGACGATTCCGCCTTTGCCGACTCGCTCCCGCCCGACCTCAAACTGCGGCTTGACGAGAACGAGCAGATCGGCGCCGGTAGCGAGCAAGGGCGGGAGAACCGGAAGGATCAGGGTGGCGGAAATGAAGGAGACATCCAGAGTGGCAATCTCCGCCTTTTCGCCGATCAAGGTTGGGCTGAGGTAACGGGCGTTGATTTTATCGAGCGCAGCCACGCGCGGGTCGCGACGTAATTTCCAGGCGAGCTGGTTCGCGCCCACATCTACCGCATAGACCTTTCGAGCCCCATGCTGCAACAGACAATCCACAAAGCCGCCGGTGGACGCGCCTACATCGAGGCAGACTTTTCCGCTGACGTCAATCTGGAAGTGGCTGAGCGCGCCTTCCAATTTGTATCCGCCGCGGCTGGCAAATTTCATCCCGCCGCCGAGGAGGCGGATCTCCGCCGCCCAGGTGACGAGCGCGCCGGCTTTCTCGACCTTTTGCTGATTCACCAAAACCTGGCCGGCCAAAATCAGCCCTTGGGCTTTTTCGCGGGAATCCACCAGCCCGCGCGCAACCAGCACGCGGTCAAGGCGGACTTTCGGAGATGGAGCCTTT
>JAKAWO010000104.1 GCA_021827255.1 Acidobacteriota bacterium
GAATCCGACCAGCTTTCGGCCGAGGCAGGAGCCCAGTACCACCCCGCCGTATTTCTGAGTGACAAGCATGACTTCGCTGGAAACGCTCAAAGCGCCCCATACGACTTTTTGAAGCCGCTCGCACTCACGATACTCACGGTGCCGTGAGAGCAGCCGGATCTCCACCTCTGGCATCATTCAACGTTTCCCCGCCCAACTCTTATCACAAATTCGGAGGCGCAAGCCAGACGCAGCCGCGATGGGGTGCGACTTGGATGACCTGGCTCGCGAGCGAAAAGCGCCAACCGGAAAACAGACTGGAGGCACGTGCGGAGTGGGGGCGGACGGCTGCGCGATCATTCGCCGCACATGCCGCGGCGCGGCGCGCCACAAGGGCACTGGCCGGGCTCATCGGAACCTGTCGCGCGGCCACCGCCAGCCACAGCAAAGACGGAGAGCAGCCTTTCGACCTGCGGGCTGGCGCACCGGTCGCAATTCACAGGGGCACTCGACGGAAATATGATTTTCTCAAACTTGGCGCCGCATGCCCTGCAATGATATTCAAAGATTGGCATTCCAAATCCCCTGAAGACCAATATAAAGCATCCCTTCCCGGTTTTTCAATTCCAGGCGACGTTCGGTCGAGTTGCTCGGAGCCGCATGTTTTGCGGGTTTATCTTGAGTAAGGGTTGTAAAATGCCTTGACAGACGCGCGTTTATTGCGTAAAGTGTCGGCCTTCGTGCGTGCGACCGATTCCCTAAATTTGAATTGAGGAGAGGAGCAGCAATGGCGAAAGTGATGACCAAGTCGCAAGTGGTGACGCATCTGGCGAACAAATTGGGCCTGCAGAAAAAGGTGGTTGCTGGGGGGCTCGAGGAACTGGTTAGTTTGGCGACCAAAGAGTGCAAGACCAATGGACAGTTTGTCATTCCGGGTCTTGGCAAAGCCGTGAAGGCCCATCGCAAGGAGCGTATGGGAAGGAACCCTCAGACCGGCGAAGCGATCAAAATCCCTGCCAAGACGGTCGTCAAGTTCCGCTTGGCAAAGGCGTTCAAGGACGCGGTCGTGCCTTCCAAGAAGAAATAGCGGGCGAAGTTTCACCGGCGGCCGAAAGACCGTGTGAAAACGCCCAGAAACGCCGGACCTGGCCATTACGCTCGAGTTAAGCCGCGCGGAGGTCTGTCCGCGAAGCCGCTTGAATTGGCATACAAGTCAAGACAGGCGGCTCGCCGGCGCGGGTAACGCGTACGCACCCGGAAAGGCCCCGCACGGGGCTTCGGGGCGCGCCACGGGTGGCCTGCTCAACCTGCCGATATTTTGCGGGAGCCCTGCGTGCTGCTCTTTATTTGCCGCCGCAAAAGCCCTCAGGGCTTCTTTCGCCCATTGGCTCCGTTCTCATGCTGGCCGCTCCGGCAACGACTCACGACTCATTTTGGTGTTGACAAAAACGAAGCATCGTAGTTAACTGGGTAGGTTCGGAACTGAGGCCGAACGGGCAATGGTAGAGCGAGCATGCCAGCACTCGCAAAACGGTGGTCCGCCTTGTTGTGGGCCGTTTTGGCCGCTTGCATCGGGACAAGCGTTTCCTGCTCTCTGAGGCCTCGGCACGATCCGTCATCCCCGGCCCTGAATTCTTCATCGACTTTTTCACCGGCCCATCCGACCATCCTGGATTCTCTACGAGATTATTTTGATATTGGGCCTGCCCCTCCCCAACAGCCCATTGCCTTCAACCATAAGATCCACTTAGCGCACGGAATGCAATGCACGGATTGCCATGCGGGCGTGGACAAGGGACCAGATGCGAGTTTACCCAGCGTCAAGCTCTGTATGACCTGCCATCAGGTCATTGACACCAACAATCCACAAATCAAAAAGGTTGCCGCCTACTACGCGAAAGGAGAGGATATTCCTTGGCAGCGAGTTTATTGGTTTTATCAATCCGCGCACGTTTGGTTCTGGCACGCTCCCCACATTCAGGCAGGAATAAACTGCGCCACCTGCCACGGAGATATGGGGCAGCAGACCGTGGCCGTGCGAAAGGTTAATTTGACCATGGGTTTTTGCCTGAATTGCCACCGGATGAAGCATGCGCCGGTAGATTGCACCACCTGCCACTTTTAAGCTATGGAACGCCGCGACTTTTTGAAAATTTCGGCTGTAAGCGGAGCGACCGCCGCGCTCGACGCCTGCGGCAAGCCAGAACGTCAGCTCATCCGCTTCATCCCGGAAACCGACCTGATCCCCGGAATCGCCGTTTGGCGGCCGAGCGTCTGCACCATGTGTCCGGCTGGCTGCGGGACGACGGTTCGCGTGATGGAAGGCGATGCCGAAGTCACTCGCAAAGGACAGCTCGGGCTCATCAAAATGGGGCTCGCCAAAAAGATCGAAGGCAATCCCGACCACCCGGTGAACCACGGCAAGCTTTGTCCTCGCGGCCAGGCGGCGCTTCAGGTGACGTATCATCCCGACCGAATTCGGCATCCGCTCAAGCGCTCCGGGGCCCGCGGCTCCGGAAAGTTTCAGGAAATTAGCTGGGAAGATGGCATCCACGAGCTGGTCACGAGACTCGCGGCATTGAGTTCCGGCCAAAAAACCGCAGCCCTGGCGATTGTGGCCAAGCCGATGCGAGGGCAGCGGCGCGTGCTGCTCGAAAGCTTGGCCCATGCGTTGGGCGCTCCGCCTCCGGTTTTCTTCCAATTTTTTGAGGAGGCCGTGCTGCGGCAGGCAAATGCTCTGAGTTTTGGCCGCGCCCAGCTCCCCACTCTTGATTTGGCCCAATCCAATTATGTCCTCTCGTTCGGCGCCGATTTCCTGGGAACTTGGAACTCACCGGTTGCCCAGAACGTCGGGTATGGAGAAATGCGCCAGGGCCGTCCCAACCTTCGAGGGAAGCTGATCCAAGTGGAGGCGCGCATGTCCGAGACCGGCGCCAATGCCGACCAGTGGATTCCCGCTCGACCAGGAACCGAGGGTCTGGTGGCGATGGCTCTTGCGCGGGTGATCCTCACGGAGAACCTCCGACCGGCCTCAGCCGCCGGTGGGGCGGGCGAGCTCATTCCGGGATGGGCGGAGGGATTGAAGGATTATGCGCCGGAAAAAGTGGAGCAGAGCACGGGTGTCCCTGCGGCAACCATCGCACACATAGCGCGCGACCTGGCCGCCAACTCGCCGGCGGTTGTCATCATGGGTGGCGCGCCCTTGGCTCAGACCAACGGACTCTTCAACGCCCTCGCGGTTAACGCCCTCAACGCCTTGCTCGGCAACGTCGAGCAACCCGGCGGAATTTATTTTACTCCAGCTCCTCCCGGCATGGCCCCCGCTCAAGGTTTGCCCATTCAACCTGCCAGCGCTTATGCTGCCTTGACGGCTTTGTTGGGTTTGTCAACGCCGACCACGCTCGCTCCGGCCTCTCCTCCCCAGGTTCTCCTGCTCGACGAAGCCAACCCTGTGTATGCCTTGCCCGATCCACGGGTGAAAGATGCCATTGAAAAAATCCCCTTCGTCGTCAGCTTTGGCGGCTTTTTGGATGAAACCAGCATTTTTGCTGATCTGATTCTGCCGGACCATTCTCCGCTCGAATCGTGGATAGATGATGTTCCTGAGTCGGGCGTGACACAAGCCGTCGTGAGCCTCGCTCCGCCCACCATGAAGCCGCTTCACCACACCCGCGCCACGCCGGATGTCCTGCTGGAAGTCGCCCATCAACTGGGCGGCAGGGTGAGCAAAGCTCTGCCTTGGAAAAACTACGAGGAGATGTTGCAGGCCGCATGGGGTCCTTTGCAGAAAGAAAAGGGCTCCGTCCAGGCTTCGAGCGCCGATGAATTCTGGTCGAAGATCCGAAAGCAGGGCGGATGGTGGAGTTCCGAGGTCGCGCCGGCGGCCCAAGGACGTCCGGCCTCCGCAGGCGGACCGCCGGTTTCCTACAAAGAAGCTCAATTTTCCGGCAACGCGAAAGATTTTCCGTTCCTTTTTATGCCTTACGAGTCGCAGCAGTTCCTGGACGGTTCGCTCGCCCATCTGCCTTGGTTGCAGGAAATGCCGGAGGTGCTTTCCAGCGTGATGTGGGGAAGCTGGGTAGAAATCAATCCGCAAACCGCAGACCGGCTCGGCATCCAGCAGGGCGATTTGATTGAGGTCTCTTCGACGCGCGGCACCCTGAAGGCGTCGGCGCTGGTCTTTCCGGGAATTGCTCCCGATGTGATCGGCATGCCCGCCGGTCAGGGTCATCAACAATTCACGCGCTATGCCACCGGGCGAGGCGCGAATCCATTCAAGATTCTGGATCCGGTCTTCGAGCCGGCGACCGGTTCACTCGGCTGGGCGGCTACGCGAGTCAAGATTTCGCGCGTGGGCAAAGGCAAGCTGGCCTTGTTCGGTGGCAGCTTGCGCGAATCGCCGCGCGAGTTCGGAAAACGGTAAGCGCAGAATCACGCGAGCAAAGCGAGGGAGGCGGAGGTCTGAGCATGGCACGCCAATGGGGCATGGTAATTGACCTTGACCGCTGCACAGGCTGCGAGGCGTGCGTGGTGGCCTGCCACGCCGAAAACAACATCGCCACGGTCGGCGAGGACCAGGCGGCACGCGGACGCGCCATGCATTGGATTCGCGTGGAGCGATATTGGGAGGGCAATTTCCCCAATGCGCGGGTGATCTATCGCCCCGTGCTCTGCCAGCAGTGCGGCGATGCTCCTTGTGAAGCGGTCTGCCCAACCTACGCCAGTTACCACAATCCCGAAGGGTTAAACGCCCAAATCTATAACCGCTGCATCGGCACGCGGTATTGCGGCAATGCGTGCCCTTACAACGTCCGCTTCTTCAACTTCTACAATCCCGTTTGGGACAAGCCGCTCAACCTCCAGCTCAACCCTGATGTTTCTGTGCGCTCAGTGGGAATCATGGAGAAGTGTACGTTCTGCATTCAGCGCATCAAGGTGGCGGAATTCCGCGCCCAAGCCGAGAAGCGGCCGCTTAAGGATGAGGAGTTTAATCCGGCGTGCGTCCAATCCTGCCCGCCCAAAGCGATGGTGTTCGGGGATTTGGACGACCCCGCGAGCGAAGTCTCCCGCTTGGCGCAGTCCAACCGCGCCACGCGGTTGCTGGAAGAAGTTGGAACGTTGCCGAATGTGATCTATCTGAGGAGCGTGTCTTAAATGGCGGCGCATTCGCCTGAACAATTGAATCAAGACGTGCTCCGGCCGCTGGTCCGAACCTCGTGGCGCTTTTATCTGACCGGCGGAATTCTGGGCAGCATTGTTCTGGCGGCTTTGGCGGCTTTCATTTATCAGGTTTATGCGGGCATCGGAGTCTCCGGGCTAGATCGGCCCGTTTTTTGGGGATTTTACATTACCAACTTCGTGTTCTGGATCGGCATCAGCCACGCCGGAACTCTGATCTCTGCCATTTTGCGTCTCACCGACGCGCGCTGGCGTCGCCCGGTGACTCGGTGCGCGGAGGCTATTACCGTCTTTGCGCTGGTGATCGGGGGCATGTTCCCGATCATTCACCTGGGGCGGCCCTATCTGTTCTTTTGGCTGTTTCCCTACCCTAGCGAGCGGGGCATTTGGCCGAATTTCCACTCCCCGCTGCTTTGGGACGCCTTCGCCATTAGCACTTACCTAACCGGCAGCAGCATCTTCCTCTATTTGCCGACGATTCCCGACTTTGCGCTGGTGCGGGACAAGGCCAAGGGCTGGCGAAGAAAGTTTTACGGATTTCTATCGCTCGGCTGGACCGGCACGCCGCGCCAATGGCATCGGCTGGAGATGGCCATGCGCATTATGGCGGTGGTGATTTTGCCCGTGGCTGTGTCCGTGCACACGATTGTCTCTTGGGACTTTGCCATGGCGCCGGTGCCGATGTGGCACTCCACGGTGTTCGGCCCGTATTTTGTCGCGGGCGCCATTTTCAGCGGCATTGCCGCGCTCATCATTGCCATGGCCATCCTCCGCAAAGCGTTCCATCTGGAGGAATATCTGACGCCGTTCCACTTTGATAAGCTCGGCAAGCTGCTGCTCTTGATGAGCCTGGTGTGGGGGTACTTTATCGTCGCCGAGCGGCTCACGGTTTGGTACGGCAACGAATCCCCGGAGATGGCGGTATATTGGTCCACTCAGCAGGGGCGATTCACGCATCTGTTCTGGTTCATGGTCTTTTGCAACTTGGTTATTCCGTTCATCATCCTTTCGATCAAGCAATTTCGCAACTCGATTACCGGCCCAGTGATTGCCTCCACCACCGTGGTCATTGGCATGTGGATTGAGCGGTTCTTGATTATCGTCCCGCCGCTTGAGCGGAAGTATTTGCCGTATAGCTGGGGCACTTACCGGCCCACTTGGGTTGAAATCACGATCACGGCGGGCACGTTCGCGGCGATGGCTTTGTTGTATATGATCTTCTCGAAGCTGGTGCCGATGATTTCAGTGTGGGAGATGAAGTTAGGCTGGCGACAAGAAGCGGAGTCGCCTCAGCTCGTGACTTCGGAGGCCAGGCTGACGGGTGCGGTTCCAAGTGCAGATTTGCCCGCTCCCGAGAACTGAGAGGACTACTATGAAAGCGACCTACGGCCTCTATCCTAATCCAGATTCTGCCGAGCGGGCCATGAACCGGCTTCGCTCCCGGCGCTCCGCGTTGGGGTTTGAGGTCCGCGACATCTGTTTGGCGGCCTCCGAGCCCCTCGATGAATACGATTTGGGTTGGAGGGAGCAGAAAACTCCCATGCCGTGGCTGGCGGCTCTCGGCGGATTGATCGGTGGCACTTCCGGTTATCTACTGGTCTCGCTCACGCAGCGGGCCTATCCGCTGCCCACCGGCAATATGCCCATCGTGGCTCTGTGGCCGACCGGCGTCATCGTTTACGAGCTGACCATGTTGGGCGCCATCTTGACCACCTTCATCTCCTTGCTCATCAGCGCGCGCCTGCCGCGGTGGAGGAAAACGGTTTACGATCCCGCCGTTTCTGAGGGGAAAATATTGATCGGCGTGGTCAATCCCGAAGAAGCTACTCATGCCGATCTGGTCAAAACTCTGCTCGAGGCCGGAGCGGAACAAGTTAAGGAATATGTCTCAAGCTGAGTCGTCTCATGCCATCAGGCAAAGGAGGAAATCATGCAAAAAACTTTTGACAAACGTGGGTATTGGGGTTTGCTGATTGCGGTGGCCACTTTGTGCCCGCTGATGCTCGAAGCCACGGGGGCAAAAAAAAGCGCGGCGCGTCCCGCCGCCCAAGGATCGGTCAAGGCAGGAAAGGCCCTTTTTGACCAAAACTGCAGCTTGTGTCACTTTCCGGACCAAACTAAGACCAAGATCGGTCCGGGACTTAAGGACCTTTTCAAAAATAAGACGCTTCCGGTCAGTCACCTGCCTGCGACAGAAGCCAATGTGCGCAAGCAGATCCTCAACGGGAATCCATCCGCCAAGCCGATGCCCATGCCGCCTTTCAAGCCCAAGCTCAGCGAAAAGGACCTGGCCAACCTGATCGCATATCTGAAGACGCTCTGAGGTTTCGGCGAGCTATCGGGTGGCGACATGCCTTTCAGTCGCCACCCGGGCCCGGCAACCTCACGCTCGATCCGCCGAGGCTGCTTCTGCACAGACAACCTCCGTCGTGACCAACCTGCCGCCCGCGGCAACAACCTTCTCGACCGCGTTTCGGCCGCCCTCCTCCGTAATCGCTCGGATGGCGTCGCTCACCAAATCAACCTGGTAGCCGCGCCGCAGCAGGGAAAGGGCGGTGCTCTGGACGCAGTAATCCGTGGCCACACCGAAAACCGCGAACCGGCTGGGGCCGAGGGCGGCGACGATTGCGTCAAAGTTAACATTCGTGGTGGCATCGTACTCTTGCTTCGCAATGATGATCTGGCGCGGCCATTCGCTGGGTGCGGAAAACGCCCCAGCCCGGTTCGGAACAATCATCGCTCCTTCCCATTGTGTTGCGGGAATGCGCCGCTGGCCGGGCGTCCCGGTCACGCAGTGTGGCGGCCATTCGCGGAAGGAGGGATCATCGGGTGGGTGCGCGTCGGCGGAGGACAGAACCGGGATGCCGCGCGCGCGCGCGAAGTCAAAAAGTTTTTTAAGGTTGGGGATGATTTCGACGGCCCCAGGAACATAAAGGGCGCCGGAGGGCAGCATAAAATCCACTTGCGTATCGACATCGAAGAAAGCCAAGGAAGCCCGCACAAAAGCCTCCCCTCAGGACCGCGCCGGGGGCGAACTCTGAAAGTACTCCTCGCGCACCCGCTCCAGCAAACGCTCGAGCGCCGGGCTCTTCAACACTGGGTACGGAGGGGCGTCGTCGAGAGCCTGATAAGCGGCCGGCAAACGCGCTAAGTTCTCCAAGGCGCGGGCGCGGAGGAGTCCGGTCGGCGCAGGCGGAAACAAGCGGCGCCCCCGCTCCATCATCCGCTCGAGCATCAGAGAGGCCGCGGGAAAGTTCTCGTTGAACCGACCGATCACGTCGTGCTCGTACTTGCCGTTGTGGAGATAACGAAAGACCTGCTTTCTGCCGGGTGAATATACTTTCTCCTCGCTGAACTTCGTCTTGTATTCCACGCGGCCCTCCTGCTCGATCTCGACCAGCTTGTAAACCACACCGAGCGCGGGACAATCCTTTGACGTGGAGAGCTCCGTCCCCACCCCGAACGCATCAATCGGCGCGTTCTCTCGAACTAGAGCTTCAATCTTTTCCTCGTTCAGATCTCCGCTCGCCACAATGACCGCCTGCCGCAATCCGCCATCATCGAGAATCTGCCGGACTTGGCGGCTTTTTTCCAGCAGATTGCCGCTATCTAGGCGCACTCCGGCGATCTTCTTGCCGAGGGATACGGCGGCACGCGCGCCCCGCAGCGAATCGTACGTATCAATCAGCAGGATCGCGTTTTCGGGAAAGGTTTCGGCCAAGGCCTCAAAGCTTTCCCGTTCGGTGGGGAAAATTTGGGTCCAGGAATGGGCCGCAGTGCCTGCCAGCGGAATGTCGTAACGACGCCCAGCCTCGACGTTCGAGGTGGCAACACAGCCGCCCACGTAGGCGGCGCGCGCCGCCCGCACGCCAGCCTCCGGACCGTGGGCCCGACGCGTCCCAAACTCCAGCACCCCGCGCCCCCCGGCAGCCTGAACCACACGCGCAGCCTTCGAGGCAATCAGCGTCTCAAAGTTGATGACCGAGAGCAGATAGGTCTCGACAATCTGCGCCTCCAGGATGGGCGCCGTGACTTGCAGGATCGGTTCCTCGGCAAAGACCAGCGATCCTTCCGGAACCGCCAGCACGTCCCCCGTAAATTGGAACTTCCTCAGATAATCGAAGAATGAATCGGAGACTGTCCGGAAGGTTTTCTCAGAGCGCAGACTGTATCTGT
>JAKAWO010000105.1 GCA_021827255.1 Acidobacteriota bacterium
GACCCGCTGCCGCTCATCGCGCTTACCCCCAAAAGCTTGCTCCGACATCCGCTGACCGCTTCCAGCCCGCGCGAGCTGGCGGAAGGCCGCTGGCAACGGGTGATCGGTGACGCCGAAAGAAGTCAAAAGCCACAGGAAGTCCGCCGGCTGATTCTCTCCAGCGGCAAAATCTATGTAGACCTGGTCAGCAGCGCGGAGCGCGCCTCCAGCCCGAACATTGCCATCTGCCGCGTCGAGCAACTGTATCCCTTCCCCGAAGCGGATTTGAAACCCATTCTCGAGTCGTATCCCGACCTGGAGGAGGTTCTATGGGTGCAGGAGGAGCCAGAAAACATGGGCGCGTGGGAATTCGCTCGGCCCTTGCTGGAAAAGCTGACCGAAGGGCGCTGGCGCTTGCGGTATGTCGGCCGCCTGCGCAGTTCAAGCCCGGCGGAAGGGTCGCTGGCGCGGCACGAGCATAACCAGCGGGCGATCGTCCACCAGGCGTTCAGCCCTCAGCTTGACCTGGGCATGGAAGACATGGTGCTCGTCAAAAAATCGGAGTGAAGGGATTCGCGGAGGAAGCGGCGATGCCGACAAAGATTGTGGTGCCCGAATTGGGCGAATCGGTGCTCGAGGCTACGGTCGGACGCTGGCTGAAGAAAGAGGGAGAGCGCGTTCGCGTTGGTGATGTATTGGTCTCGCTCGAAACTGACAAGGTGGACCTCGAGGTCGGCGCCGAAAAAGACGGTGCCCTGGCCCGCATCGAACGCCGCGAAGGCGAAAACGTAAAAATTGGCGATATGCTCGGAATTCTGGAAGAAACGCCCGCGACTGCCGCGGGGCCAGAAAAAGCTGCTAACGATCAATCGAAAGAATCCCCAGCCGCGAAACCCCAGCAGGAACCCGCCGTTCCAATAGCCAAGCCTGTGAGAGAGCCGCGCAAGGTTACGCCGCTTGCCCGCCGCATCGCCCAGGAGCACGGCGTGGACGTTAGCCGGGTTCCAGCCAGCGAGCCCGGCCGCGTGCGACAGCGCGATGTGGAAGCCTACCTCGAAACGACGTCCGATGCGCGTCCCTCCGCGACGCAAGCCGCAGCCCAGCCTGGGGCCCTGCTCGCGGAAGCCAAGATGGCCCGGATGTCCGCTACCCCGGCAGAGCAGGGTTCCGGCGCTCGAGACCGTTCGGAAGAGCGTGTCCGCATGTCCAGACGCCGGCTGACCATCGCGCACCGGCTGGTCGAAGCGCAGCACATCGCTGCCATGCTCACCACGTTCAACGAAATTGACATGAGCGCGGTGATGCAATTGCGCGCCCGATGGCGGGAGCTGTTCAAAAAGCGGCACGGCGTGGGCCTTGGCATCTCTTCGTTTTTTGTCAAAGCCTCGGTCGGCGCACTGCGCGAGTTCCCCCCGTTGAACGCTGAGATTCAGGGAAGTGAAATGGTGCTGAAGCACTATTTCGACATTGGCGTCGCCATTGGCGCCAAGGAGGGGCTGGTTGTTCCGGTCCTGCGCGACGCCGATGGTATGAGCTTTGCCGAAATCGAGCTCGCCATTAAAGACTACGCCCGCAAGTCGGAGGTGGGAGAACTGACCCTCGAAGACCTTCGCGGCGGAACGTTCACCATCACGAACGGCGGCGTCTTCGGCTCGCTGTTGAGCACGCCGATCCTGAATCCTCCCCAGAGCGGCATTCTTGGCCTGCACAAAATCCAGGACCGCGCTGTGCCCGTTGCGGGGCAGGTCGAAATCCGGCCAATGATGTACGTCGCTCTTAGCTACGATCATCGCTTGGTGGATGGGCGCGAGGCGGTGCAGTTTTTGGTGCGCATCAAGGAGCTGATCGAGGATCCAGCGAGCCTGCTCTTTGAGGTGTAAACCACGGCTCGACGAGGGCAAGCAAGTTCGGTTCATTGGGGTTCGTTCCGAAATTCGTTCCTTTACAATCAATCGGTTGATGGCTTCGTTCCACAAATAAGACTGGCTATACTCGGCTTTCCATCTCCCGCGGCCCTTGGCCATCTAACTTCCTGCGCGCCGATGGCGTGGCTACATTTCTGGAGGCCGTGACGCGACCCATTTTTGTGGTTTCATTCCTTCGATCCGGTTAACTCACTTGAGGCAGCGGCATAAGATGCCGAGGACGAGTGGGAGAGCATGCCAGGGGAGAGCGTTTCGCACTATCGCATCATTGAGAAGCTGGGCGCGGGCGCCGCGCCGAAACCGGCGCCCCGGTTTTCCTCCGGCCATATTTTCAATTTTGCGTGGTCGCCGAAGGGCGATCTGGCGCTCGCCCACGGCACGGTGACGAGCGATGCCATCCTGATGAAGGCCGCTCCTCATCCATAATCCGGATATCGCACGATGTTGCCCGCAGGGAAAGCCTCCTATAGCACCCGCAGGTTGATGAGACAATGTTGGCAGCCCACACGGAGACTTTCGCCCGAGCAACTGCCTAGCCTAGGGCGAGCAGTATCGGATTCGAGTCAGGCTCGGCCCGTCGCTTCCTCACGGCGATTCACAAACCGCTTCCGCCCTTCACTCGCCTACGCTATGCTTTTGACTTGGAGCACGCAAGGTTTGAACATCCGCGGGGCTCATCACGCGCTCGGGCCATGAACGGGGCGAGGCCGATCCTCGTCGCCGCGGGGATCATCGAGCGCGCGGGAAAAATCCTGATCTGCCAGCGGCGCGGCTCGGATGCCTACGGTCTCGAGTGGGAATTCCCTGGCGGCAAGGCCCGCGAGGGTGAAGCTTTGAAGGCGGCGCTCGCGCGGGAGCTCTCTGAAGAGCTCGGCATTGAGGCCGAGGTCGCCGAAGAGGTTCACCGCCTGCGTCACCGCTATCCCGATTGTTACGTCGAGGTGGTTTTCTTTCGCGTGCCGAGGTTTCGCGGGCGCATCGCCAACCGCGTGTTCGAGGCGATTGCGTGGTCCAGTCGAAAGGACTTGGCCACGTATAATTTTCTGGAGGCCGACCGCGAGCTTGTGGCTCGAATTGCGGCCGGAGAGATCCTTTGAGGCAAACCGCCAAACCGCAGGCCGCTGTAACCGCGTGTTTCAGGGTGTTCCTGCTTGTTTCTCTCGTCGCGGCAGTGGCCCGCCAAATTCCGGCCCAGGCGGGAGCGGCGCCTTCGGGCAAGCCGTCTTTCCTCTGGTCGACCCTCGCCCATCTCGAGGGCCACTTGGCGCTCGACTACTCGCCGGCGGGTGCGTTCTCTCCGAACTCTCAAACGCTTGCCGTGGCCGCCCGCCAAGGGCAGCAGAAAGTCGTGCTGCTCAATCTGGCCAACGGCGGGATTGAAAAGGTTCTGCACCCGGCGGTCAGCGGTCTCGAGAATCTCGACATCTATTCAGCCAACTTCATCGGCCCAAGCCGGCTCTTTTTGATGGCGCGCGGCGCGTTGGCCGGCAAGAAGCGCTCGGAGAGCGAGACGCCGCTCCTGGGCCTGGAGTGGAATACCGACACCGACTCACTGGCGGGCAAGGTAGATACGATTGGCGCGAACGGCTATCGTTCCGTGCGCTACTTCCCGCAAATCGGTTTCGTCGGCATGTACAGGCAGAGCACCTTCGACCTCTGGGATCCGGCGAATGGCCGGGGACTCGAAGCCAAGATCCCGGAGTTGACCGAGCGTCCTCGCGTTTACGCCTTTTCGCCTGACGGCCACTGGCTTATTCTGGCTCAGATCGCGAATGCCGCCAGCCCCGACCCTGTGGTCGTCCAGCTCAAAACCGACCAGTTTGTGAATTCCCTGCGCGGGCATCACGGCGCGGTGATGAGCGTTGTCTTCTCGCGCGACAGCACCAAGGTGGCGACGGCGTGCGAAGACGGCAACGTGCGTATTTGGTCGGCACCGGGTTGGAAACTGCTGCGCACTCTGAGCGGCCATCAGGGGCCGGTCCACTGGGCGGAGTTCTCCTCGGACAGCCAATGGATTGCCTCGGCCGGCGAGGACGACACGGTGCGCGTCTGGTCCGTTTCGAGTGGTCGGCTCCTCCAAACGCTCTCAGAAAGCCACCACCCTGTGCGTACGGTGGCATTTTCGCCGAATGGCCGCTACCTGGCCGCCACAACCGACGACTCGGTGCTCATTTGGAAGCGAATTCACATCGGACCTTAGAAGCCGTTGCAAAACTCATTTTAACCGCGCCGCAGGGCGTGTCTCGCGACGGCACAGCGGCAGCAAGCTGCCGCACTCCACACCTGGCGCTACACTGGCTCGTCGGCGATCGAAGGCCGGAGTGTGTTAGAATTTTGAAGGGTGAGGTCGAGCGCGCGACCACAGAGCGGATATGGCAAAAGTGGGAATGGTCAGTCTGGGGTGCCCCAAGAACCTCGTAGATAGCGAGGTGATGCTCGGCCTCCTCGCCGAGCGCGGCCATGACCTGACGCCCTACGCCGACGAGGCCGAAATCCTTATTGTCAACACGTGCAGCTTTATCGAACCTGCCAAGCGAGAATCCATTGACACCATTCTGGAAATGGCGGAGCACAAAAAGTCCGGGCGGACGAAACGGCTGATCGTTGCCGGCTGCCTGGTGGAGCGCTATCGGCAGGAGATTCTGCGACAGATTCCCGAGGTGGATTTCGTCATTGGGACGAACGAGCTGGAGCGCGTGGTGGATGCCTGCGCCTCCAACCTCGGCGGTCGCCAGGCCCCTGGGCCGGCGGAGCCTTACCTCTATCACGACTTCACGCCGCGCGTCCTTTCAACCCCCCGCTTTTCCGCCTACATTAAGATTGCCGAAGGGTGCGACCATCCCTGCTCGTTCTGCGTGATCCCGCAGATGCGAGGCCGTTTCCGCTCGCGGCGGTTCGAGAGCGTTGTGAGGGAGGCTGAAAATCTGACGCGGCAGGGGGTTCGCGAAATCACCCTGGTGGGCCAGGACACGACCAGTTACGGCCAGGATCTGGGTCTCCGCGACGGGCTGCCGCTGCTGCTCCGCGAGCTGGCTAGAATTGCGGAGCTCGTCTGGGTGCGCTTTCTCTATTGCTATCCGAACCGTTTGACCCCGGCACTGATTGAAACGGTTGCCGAGACGCCTAAGCTGGCAAGGTATTTCGATATTCCGCTGCAACACGCGAGCGGCTCGATTTTGAAAGCCATGCGCCGTGGCTCGAACGGCCGGCAGTTTTTGAAGATGCTCGGCAGCATCCGCGCGGCGATGCCCGAGGCCGCCCTGCGGACTTCCATGATCGTCGGCTTCCCGGGCGAAACCGAAGACGATTTCCGGGCGCTGGAGGATTTTGTCGAAGCCGCCGCGTTCGACCACCTGGGTGTTTTCCTCTACTCGAATGAAGAAACCTGCGCCGCCCGCGCTCTTCAACTCCAGGTGGACGCGCGCGTAGCGCAGCGGCGGCAGCGAAAGCTCATGGCGCTGCAACGCAAAATCTCACGACGGAAAATGCAGGAGAAAATCGGAAACACCTTTCCTGTCTTGATTGAAGGGCGATCGAAGGAGACCGATTTGCTCTTCGAGGGCCGACTGGAATCGCAGGCGCCCGGCATTGATGGGCGGGTCTATCTCAACGACTTCTGCGGCGACGAACCCTCGCCGGGGGAGTTCCGCTGGGCCACGATCACCGGCGCCGGAGATTACGACCTGATCGCAACGGTGGGAGCCCGCCGCTTCGCCGAGCAGCCGGCTTTGGCGTCGGCCCCAGGCTGGGGGCTGGTCCAAATCCAACCTTCGGCAAACCCAGATCGCTATGCGGTGCCCCATCTGTAAAAGGGAAACGACCTCCGCTCCTAAGCCGTACCGGCCCTTCTGCAGCGCGCGCTGCAAGCTGATTGACCTCGATCACTGGTTGGAAGGACGCTACAGAGCTTCCGAAACTTCCGATGCCGGTCGAAATAGTGAAGAGCCCAAAGATGAAAGCTCCGACAGCGACGATGACTCTCAATGAAGCCGTCCGCCCATTCCCGGTTGCGATGGCGACGCTCGGCAAGGTGGGAGACCTCCCGTGGGCGCCGGGAACCGCTGGCTCAGCGCTGGGCATTCTGTTTGTCGCTGTTTTCAACCTGATCTCGTTGGTTCCCTTGTGGCGGGGCGTTTCCCTCAGCCTGACCGCCGGAATCCTTTTTGCGTTCGGGGTTCGGTCCGCTGGAATGGCCGAGGAGTTTTTTCAAACCCGCGACCCCGGCAGCGTTGTGCTGGATGAATTCGTCGGCCAGTTGATCCCCTTCGTCGCGGAACCCACCGGGTCTTGGAAGCTTCTGCTCGCTGGCTTCCTCCTCTTCCGATTCTTCGACGTCCTCAAGCCGTTCCCCGCGCGCCAAGCAGAGCGCCTTCCCGGCGGTTGGGGTATTATGGTGGATGATGTTGTGGCTGGGCTTTACGCGCTGGCCGTGATGATGGCGGTTCGATACATCGGGCGATGAATTTATGGAAAAAAGCCGACCGGCATGCGATAGCCATGGATAAAAAGGCCAGGTCCTCAATCCAGCCGGAGATCGTCAGGGTGTCGCCCGGCGCGGCCATTCCGGGCGGAGAGCTCGCCATCTGGGGCAAGGGGTTTGCGAGCAATGGCAATGGCCGCCCCACCGTGCGCTTTGGGGATCAGGCTGGAAGCCTTCTGCTCAGTTCTTCAACGCGGCTGATCGTTCGGGTTCCTGAAGGAGTTTCGAGCGGACACCTCACGGTGGACGCGGGCGGCGGCGCCGTGAGCCAGCCTGTCCAAGTGACCCTTGGCCGAACCCTCGCCGAGAATCTCCATCCGGTCGCCAATCCCGCCCTCGATGAGACTGGGAACGTCTATTCAACCTTCAGCGGGAGCCGAGGGCAAAAAGTGCCGGTGTCCATTTACAAAATCAGCCGCGACGGCGTCACCCATCCCTTCGTCACCGATCTCCTCAATCCCACCGGCCTGGCCTTTGACCGTTCGGGCCTGCTGTACGTTTCGAGCCGGGCGGAAGGCAACATTTACCAAGTTACGCCGGATGGCCATCGCTCGGTCTATGCAGCGGGCATGGGGATCGCCACCGGGATCGCCTTTGACGCCCATGAAAATCTCTACGTCGGAGACCGCACGGGAACCATTTTCAGGATCAACCGAGACCGCCAAATCTTTGTTTTTGCCACCCTCGAGCCCAGTATTGCAGCCTACCATCTGGCGTTCGGCCCGCAGGGTTGTCTCTACGTAACCGGACCGAGCACCTCCAGCTACGATCAGGTTCAGTGCATTTCGGCGAAGGGTGAAGTTTCCTCCTTTTACCGCGGCTTGGGCCGTCCGCAGGGTCTCGCCTTCGACGCCAGCGGCAACCTGTACGTGGCCGGATCCCTTTCCGGTCGGCAAGGGATCATCCGCATTACGCCTCGCGGTCAGGCTGAGCTGTTCGTTTCCGGTTACAACCTCGTCGGCTTGGCCTTTACCCGCCAGCGGTCGCTGATCGTCGCTACTCATAACTCTTTGATGGAGCTCTTCGTCAACCTTGAGGGAAGGCCGCTGCTGACGTAGCTTTCGCCCGTCAGCAAACACCTGGCTGGCTGGCCATGGACGCCGAAATCATTGCCGTTGGCAGCGAACTCCTTACTCCCGACCATCAGGACACCAATTCGCTTTACCTCACCGGCAAACTCAACGAGGTGGGGATCGAAGTTCGCTTCAAAACCATTGTCGGCGATGACCGCGAGCGGCTCGCTACGGTGCTACGCTCGGCGCTCGGCCGCTCGCCCCTCATCATTCTCACGGGCGGTCTCGGCCCTACGGAGGATGACCTCAACCGGGCCGTGGTGGCGGAAGTCCTCGGCCGCCCGCTCGTTGAAGTACCGGAAATCCTCGAACGCATCCGCGCGCGTTTTGCCCTCCTGGGCCGCCCGATGTCTGAAAACAACGCCCGCCAGGCCTTGATCCCGCAGGGCGCCGCATGGCTGGAGAACCAGAACGGAACCGCCCCCGGGATCTGGCTCGAACACAACCACGCCACGCTGATCCTGTTGCCTGGTCCGCCCCACGAAATGGCGCCCATCTTTGACTCGCAATGCCTGCCGCGACTCGAGCGACTCTCAGCGGGTGAGCGCATCCAAACCCGCGTCATCAAGGTCGCCGGACTTCCGGAATCGGAAGTGGACCGCCGCTTGGCGCCCATCTACCAGCGGTATCAGAATCCCACGACCACCATCCTGGCCACTCCCGGCGGCATTGAAGTTCATTTCCGCGCCCGGGCCGCAACCGCCCAGCAAGCCGAAGCGCTGGCCGGGCTGCTCGCCGATCAAGCCGAAGCCGAACTCGGCGAACACGTCTTTTCCTCGCGCGGGGAAAGCCTGGAAGAAGTCGTGGGGATGTACCTGGTCATGAAACAGAAAACATTGGCCACGGCGGAAAGCTGCACGGGCGGACTCTTGAGCGAGCGCCTGACGCGCGTCCCCGGAAGCTCGAACTTTTATCTCGGCGGCGCCGTCTGCTATAGCAATGAGCTCAAGACTAGCCTGGCCGGGGTTTCTCCCGCGATCCTTGAAGCCCACGGCGCCGTCTCCAAGCCGGTGGCGCAAGCTCTGGCCGAAGGTATTCGCCGGCGAGCCTCAGCCTCGATCGGCCTTGGCATCACCGGCATCGCCGGGCCGGGCGGCGGCACAAATGAAAAACCTGTCGGACTCACCTTCATTGCTCTCGCCGACGAGCGGGGCACTGAAATCCGCGAGTTTCGGTTTCCTGGCGACCGCCAACGGGTCCGCTGGCTGGCCTCACAGTTCGCGCTCGAGATGCTTCGCAGAAGAGCGCGAGGCCGTTCTAAATTGTAAGCGAGCCTTCAAAGCGCGCAGGCGGACTGCTCTCGCCCGCGCACGCCGCAAGCGGTCATCGAGCCGCGGCTGGGCAGAGGGGAAGTGGCCTGACCCATAGTGCGGATTGGTGGGCCTGGGTAGAGTTGAACTACCGACCTCACCCTTATCAGGGGTGCGCTCTAGCCACCTGAGCTACAGGCCCTAAACTTTCCGCCCGAGCGATGGATGCGGTCCCCGCATCTTCTCGCGGTCACCGAGTCGCCAGGGCACATTGGATCCCTGAAAGACGAGCGGCATTTGTCTCAAGCGTACCCCAGCATTTTAGCACGTCGCCCGACGATTTGAACACCTTGAATTGGCCAGCGCCAAACAAGGCAAGGCTGACGATGCGCGCGGCGTTTTTCTCAAAGTAATCGGCTTCCATGCGAAACGTCGCGGCCAGTTCCGGCGGGCACGCCTCGCGAGACCGCAACGCGCCGACCCGTTTCTTGATCTTTCCCTCATCGAGCAGGTTCTGGTGGACCATCATCCCGCGTTTCTGCTGGGTCTCGTCACCGGGGTGGAGCTTAGGGGCTAAATCCCACCAGGGCTCGTTGGCGAGGTTCCATATCCATTCG
>JAKAWO010000106.1 GCA_021827255.1 Acidobacteriota bacterium
TAGTCTCGTGGCGTGAGCGCCTTGCAACGCTTTCCCCATCTCTCGCCGGTCAAAATAGGTTTATCCGCTTGCGCGACGCCGGGATAGCGAGGAAGACGCCCGAAGCCTTCTTGAGGGCCCACCCTCCAGGCTCGGCGACATTACACTCTGTGGTCGAGGCGGATTCAAGAAGGAAGATATTGTAAGTGGGCGAAATTCTCGCTAAGATTCGGCCTCGAGGGGAAGCTTGCGGCTGAAGCTGAGGCGAGCAAGATCAGAAACTGCAATTCGCGAGGAGGCGGCATGCGAATTAGTCTGATGGTCCTGATGATGACGGCTTTTTTGACGGGCGGAGCCTCGGCTTCTCCCAAGAAGATGACCGAGAAAGCGATTATGCATCAGCGTCAGAAGCAGGAAATGAAGGCACTCAAGCTGAAAGAGAAGTACGAAAAGCAGATGGTCAAGAACCAGGACCTCCCGAAAGCGGTGCGGGCGCAAATGAAGCACCACATGGAGCGAGAACAGCGGCGCTTGCGCAATCGGCAGAAAGACCAGCGACAGGAACTCAAGGATCGGCAAAGGATCCTACGGGAGGGCTACAAGCAGCTCGGATCGGGTTAAGATTCAGTTGGATGGGCCGCGCCGTGTTGTGGAGCGAGATCCGATGGCTTGGCGAACAGGAATCCGCCGCACGCGAACTTCTCCGAGCGCAACACGAAACGACTCCCACGCGAGGCTCGCCATGAAACACGTGATGGGCGTTGTGATGATCGCCGTCCTCTCTGCGGCCTTGGGGGGAACGGCGTCGGCTCAACCGCAGCAACAACCGGAGCAGCCCCCAACCCTGCGGCGCGGGAAAGGCCCTGCGGCCGGCCCCAATACGTCCTCCATCGTCAACGCTCGCGCCCTCATGCACGTCCACACTATTTTCATTGAACCCATGGAGAACCGTTTGGGCATCAAGCTAGCCGGTGATTTGGCCAAATGGGGTCGCTTCCGATTGGCGGTGGATCGAAGGCAGGCCGACGCGATCTTAAGTGGAACTTGCTTGGACTCGAGCCGCCTCAGATTGCTCCATTCGGAAGTGTTCCTGAGCAACCGGGTGACCGGCGCGGCCATTTGGCAGGATATCGTGCGCCTGCCGCTTTATCCGCCCCCGCTTCCGAAGGCTTTGGATGCGACGGCCGCAAAAATCACTCGGGACCTGGCTTCCAGCTATCGGCGGGCGGAGAGCAAGTAACCGGCCGCTGCTCTCATCGGGGCCGGCGCATTCCTTACGTGACTCGGCGGCTCCCGGCCGCTTCCGAATCCTGGCTCGCATGATCCTGCGCTCTCATCGGGTATCTGATCTTGACGCGCTTTACCGGATTGACCAGGAATGCTTTCCTCCGGGCATTTCCTACAGCCGGGAGGAGCTGGCGGGGTTTATCCGCCATCGCTCTTCCAAGACCTGGGTGGCGGAAGAAGAGGGAGAAATCGCGGGATTTCTGGTGGCTGGGCGCGAGGCGGCCAGGGTAGGCCACGTCATCACGATTGACATCATTCCGAAGTGGAGGCGCCGTGGAATCGGCAGCGCGCTGATGGAAGTTGCCGAAGCGTGGTCTCGCCGGTCGGGGGCCAAGCTGTTGTATCTTGAGACGGGCGAAACTAACCGAGTGGCTCAGCGATTCTACCAGGCGCGGGGTTACGAGCAGGTGGACCGAATTGAGAACTATTACGGCCAGGGCGCTCCGGCCTGGGTTATGATGAAGCTCTTAAAATGACGCTTCGAGGCTGCGCCGCGCGCGCCGTCAGCCGTCCCGGCTTGGCTTGCGCACCCTCAGCCGCGAGCGGCTTGTCGAACCGCTCCGCTTCGGCCTTCGTCCAGGCGGCCGCCTTTCGGCTTCGCGGCGGCGCAAGATGAGATGTCCAATCAGCTGACCCGTTCCGATCGCCGCATCATCCTTGTGGCCCTGCTGGTCTCGGCGGTCTCGCTCGCGATCGGGATCAAATACTTTTCCCACGCCTTCCCTGAAGCCTCGCTCCAGCTTCGCGTTAACAAACAGCAATCCCTGCCGATGGCTGAAAAGTTCCTGCGCGGCCGCGGATTCCATCTGGCCGGTTATCGGCACGCCGCGATCTTCGAATACGACGACGAAGCCAAACTCTACCTGGAGCGCACACAGGGACTGGCCAGAATGAATCAATTGACCTCCGGCCCGGTTCGCCTCTGGCGGTGGTCGCACCGCTGGTTCAAGCCGCTTCAAAAGGAAGAGTTCCGCGTGGACGTGACGCCCTTGGGCCAGGTGGTCGGATTCGACCATCAAATTCCCGAAGACCGCCCGGGCGCCCAACTCACCCAGGCAGCGGCTCGCGCCATTGCCGAAAGCTTCCTGACCGGCGTCATGCACCGCAACCTTGGGGATTTGTCTTTTGTCGAAGCGTCCACGGAAAAGCGCACAGCGGGGAAGAACCCGGCGAAAACCGTCCGGATTGACCACACGTTCGTTTGGAAGGACAAGTCGGTCAATTTAGGGGAGGGCAGTTACCGCATCTCCGTCCAAGTGGACGGCGACCAAGTGGCCGGCTATCACGAGTACGTCCACATCCCCGACAACTGGCGGCGAAGTTACCAACAACTGCGCTCCCGAAACATAGACGCCCAGCTTGTGGATCAGGTTTTTTGGATGCTTTTGACCCTGGCGATGGCGGTCATTCTGATCCGCCGTCTGCGGGACCGTGACGTTCCTCTGAAGATGTCCTTCGGCTTTGGCGGGGTGGCTGCGGGCCTCTATTTTCTCGGCCAGCTCAACCAGTTTTCGATTGAGAAGTTCGGCTACTCGACCACCGATTCCTACTCGAGTTTCATCGGCGGTTACTTCCTGAACGCGCTGCTGAGCGCCCTGGGGACCGGCGCCTTGATCTTTCTGGTCGTTGCAGCGTCCGAGCCGGTTTACCGGTCCGCGTTTCCCGGCCTGCCCTCGATCCGGCGCACGCTGAGCTGGTCCGGCCTGCGTTCGCGCTCGTTTTTCATCGCCAACGTCGTCGGCATAGCCATGACCTTTTTCTTTTTCGCTTATCAGACCGGTTTCTATTTGATTGCCAATCGGCTGGGCGCGTGGGCGCCCTCCGATCTCCCTTTTTCGAATCAGCTCAACACGGCGATTCCTTGGGTGTCGGTCTTGTTCATCGGCTTTTTCCCGGCCGTCTCCGAGGAGATGCAATTCCGTGCTTTCGCCATCCCTTTCCTCAGAAAGACTTTCCGCTCGCTTCCCGCCGGCTTGATTGCCGCAGCATTTATCTGGGGGTTCCTGCACTCCGCCTATCCCAATCAACCGTTTTTCATTCGCGGCCTGGAAGTAGGATTCGCAGGCATTATCGTCGGCCTCCTCATGCTGCGGTTTGGGCTGGTCGCCACGATGATTTGGCACTACTCGGTGGACGCCCTTTACACGGCCTTCCTGCTCCTGCGCTCGCACAATCGGTATCTAATGGTTTCGGGCGGGGTCACGGCGGGCATCATGTTGGTCCCGCTGGGGATTGCCCTCGTCGCCTACCTTCGATCCGGCAGCTTCAGCGATGAGTCCACGGTCACGAACGCGGCCGCTGGCGTCGCCCCGCCTCGTGAAGCGACGGTGGAAGCGGAAACCCAGGCAGCGCCGCTTGAGGTCCCGTCTCTTTCCCCGCGGCGGCGAAGGCTGGCGCTGGCCGCGGTTCTGGTGTCGGCAGGGCTCGCGCTCATTCCGGCTTACCGTTTTGGCAAAGGGATCAAGCTCGGCGCAACTCGCGCCCAAGCGGAGCAGGCTGGGCTTCAGTTCTTGCGGGGGCAAGGGGTCAACGTGGCGAGTTTCCATCACGTCGCCTGGCTCGATGAGAACGTGGACTCGCTCGCCTTGCGTTATCTCCTCCAGCGACGTTCCGTGGAGCAATCGGACCGGATTTATCGCCAGGCCACGCGGCTCGAGCTGTGGGAAGTGCGCTTCTTCCGGCCGCTGCACCGCGAAGAGTATCGAGTCTTTGTTGACGCGACCGATGGCAAGGTCTTTGACTTCCAGCACCTGCTCAACCAGGACGCGCCCGGCGCGTCGCTCACTCCGGCGGAAGCCGAATCGCTGGCCGAGCAATTCCTCAAAAACCAGGGTTATAACCTTGCGGGCTTTGCGCTTCAGAATTCCGAAGCTAAAAAGCGGAAGGCCCGCGAGGACTACACGCTTACTTGGCAGGCCAAGGCCGGCGACCCGCGCAACGTGGGTCAGGCCCATTACCGGATTGAGGTAAAGATTGCCGGGAATCAGGTTACGTGGGTGTCGCGGTACTTCAAGCTGCCGGAAACCTGGGTTCGCCGGCGCGAAGCCTCGCGCCTCGCCAACACCCTGCTGCTCGCCTTGAGCGGGCTGCTTTCCCTGGGATTGGCGGGCGGCTTCATTTTTCTTTTCGTTCGGCAAGTCCGCGCAGGCAAGATTCTGTGGCGGCGCGCCGCCGTGCCCGGGATCATCCTCTTTGTCACCGCCGCCTTGATGGAATTGAACCGATTGCCCGTCATTTTCCAGGGGTACGCCACCTCCACTTCACTGGCGAGCTTCTGGATTGAGGTGGCCGCTTCCCTTGCCGTCGTCCCGCTCTTCATCGGGCTGGTGGGGTGGCTGGTGGCGGGGTTGGCGGCGAGCCTCTATCCAACCGCCTGGCAGGTGATTCGCGCCCCCGCGCGCCGCGCTTGGCGTCGCGACGCAGGGCTCGCTATCATCGTGAGTCTGGCCGCGGCCGCCGCGCTGGGAAAGCTCAGCACGCTGTTTTCCGACCGTTTTCACGCCTTCGCTCCGGTGAGCATCGGTCTGCTTCCCAGCCAGATGGATTCGTTTTTTCCTGCCGCCGGATCCTTCCTCACGGCGGTCACGGTGGCGATCTTCGCGAGCGCGTCGGCGGGTTTGCTCCTCTACGCGGTGCTGCTTGGCTGGCGGCGCCGAGCCTGGTGGTTCTGGGCAGGATGGCTGCTCGTCATCGTCGCGCTCGGCCCCTCGAGCGCCCATTCGGTCCGCGAATATCTGGCGGGCTGGGTTCTCAACGCGGTTCCGTTGGCGGTGGCGGCGGTGCTGGTCGGCCTGTTTTTCCGCTCCAACGTCCTAGCCTATATCGGCGCCGCCTTCACCCTGGCGGTGGCTCAGCCCGTGGTCGCCCTGCTGTCACAGCCGGCGCCCTTTTTCCGCTGGAACGGTTTGATCCTCACGGTGCTGTCTCTGGCGGTTTTGGCCTGGCTGCTCTTGTTGTTCTCTCCTTCGCCGCCAGCCGCGCCCAACCCCTCCTGAATCGCGCCGCCCTCAGTAGAGCATCACCGAGTCCAGCAACTTGCGGCGGCCATTCTGCCAGAGAGCGTACTGCAATTCGCGCTTCCCAATCCCCCGCGCTTGCCTTTAGACTCTGGCTAAATGGCACCACAGGGTCAGAAATCGCCCCGGCAGCCGCGCCCTTGGCGAGAGGCGGCGTTGGTCTTTGTGGTTGCGGGCTCGCTGCTCTGGCTGATGGCCGGCAATCTGTTCATCCTTGGGCTCGACGAGGGCATCTACCTCGACGGCGGCTTGCGCGTGCTTTACGGTCAAGCCCCCTACCGCGATTTCTTTGCCCTCACGGGCCCGGGCAGTTATTGGTTGGAGGCGGCGGCGTTCAAGCTGTTCGGGGTGACGCTTGCGGCGGGCCGATTGGTCATGGTGCTTGATGTCGCTCTGCTCACGGCGCTGGTCTTTTGGCTTTCCGCGCAGTTCAACGGGCGAACCGTGGGCCTGGCCACAGCGTTCGTCTTTTTTGGCTTTGAGACCGGCCTTTCGTTCCGGCTCTACGCCAACCACCGCTGGGATTCGTCGGCACTGGCGATGCTCGGGGTGGCCTTCGCGTTCAAGGCCGCTGAGCCAGCGCCCCACGGGCGACTCGCCATCCTCGCCAGCGGCTTCTTCGCGGCCGCGGCGGCCTGGTGTACGCCTCCCGTCATCCTGCTCGTCATCGCGCTGGGCCTGTGGCTGCTCGCCAGCCGTGAAGGCAGACGAGTTGTCCCCGCCTTCGTCCTGGGTGTTTTCGCTTGCTCACTTCCAGCCATCGTGGCGCTCACGCGGGAACAGGCGCTCGTGCCGATGCTCCGCAGCATGGCGTGGAATGTGAAGAACTATTCCGGCGCTAACCGCGTGGGTTACGGTTACGGAGCGTTTCCGGCCGGCGGCTGGCGGACGCTCTTTGCCGGCGCGCATGGAACGGCGCTCTTGATTCGCGCTCTGGATTTTTTTCTGACGCTCGTGCCGCCGCTCCTGCCGTTTGTGGTTTATGCCGCATGGCTTTTGCGCACTCGGAAGAGTGTCGCGGAAATGGGCAATGAAACCGGCCGCCTGCTGCTGCTTCTGATCGCTTCCGCCGCGCTTCTGCTTTCAACCTATCCGCGCTGGTCGGCCGACCAGTTGATGTTCGTGACCCCAATCTTTTATATGCTCGCCCCGTTCCTGCTAGGGCGTTTCCTTGGAAGCTCGTGGCGGACGGTCGTGGGCGTTGCGCTGGTTTTGCTCGCCGCCGTCGCTCTGACGGTCTCCGTTGCCGGCCTGACTCGCGAGCCGGCTCTTCGCACCCGCGTCGGCGTCGTGCGCGCCGTTCCGCAGGACCAGCAACTGATTGTGGCGCTCGATGCCAGCATCCCCAGCGGCTCAAGCCTGTTCGTTTACCCTTATCTTCCGGTCGTCTATTTCCTGACCGGCGGCGTCAATCCCACGCGCTACGATTTCCTCCAACCCGGCATGATGACCGCTCGGGATGTATCGCTCGTCCTCAGCGAGCTCCGCGCTCACCCGCCGCAATCGGCGGTCTATTTCGCATTTTCGCCGGCGGTTTTTTTTGGCATCTGGCCGCGCGCTAACCCGCGGCGCAAGCGCATGGAGCCTCTCGTGGCCTGGCTGCGCTCGAATTATCACTTGGCCGAGGCCGTCTTCCATCCTGTCGCGGAGTTTGCGATTCTTCAGCGGAATTCTCCCTAGCCCGCCGGGCTGAGGGTGTCGAAGTCTTTGCCACGTTCTTCCCGGCCAAGGGCAATGAACAGCGCGCTCGACAGGATGACGCCAATCTCGACGCCTGCCAGCGCCCAGGCGTAGCCGACTTGGGCGCTCAGCGCATACTCGATGGTATTGATCGGCGCGGCAAAGAGGATGCCGAGCTGATAAACGAGGCCGGGCAGCAGGCTGCGGGCCGCGCCGGGCGAAAGCTCGTTCAAATGCGCCGGGATGATTCCCCACACGCCCTGCACCCCGGCCTGCATCAGGAAAGCGCCTGTCGCAAGCGCCGCTACGGAGCCGCCGAACGCCCAAAGCGGAATGACGGCGAGCGATAGCCCGAGCGCGACGATCATGCTCCGGCGGCGGCCAAAGCCCTCGGAAAGATGACCGAAAATAATGGCGCCCGCCACGGCGCCCACGTTATAAAGCATGGCGATGTCCGCCACCCGGTCGGCCGCCACGCCGTGCGCGGTTTTGAGGAAATCAGGATAAAGGTCTTGTGTGCCGTGAGAGAGAAACATCAGCAGCGTCATCATGCCCACCAGGTAGAAAAACTGCTTCCAATGGCGACCCACGGTGCGGAGAATCGCTCGAAAGCTCGACTCCCGGTGCAGAAGCCAGGCGCGGGGTTCCGGGACTTTGGCGCTGATGTAAAGCGCCAGCGCCGCCGGCAGACCGCCCGCCCAGAACATCCAGCGCCAGCCCCATGCGGGCAGGATAAAGCGCGCCGCCACCGCGGCCAACAGATAGCCGATCGAATAGCCGCTTTGGAGAACGCCGGAGAGAATCCCGCGCCAGCGCTTCGGCGCCGTTTCCATTGCCAGCGAGGCGCCCACGCCCCACTCGCCACCCATGCCGATGCCGTAAAGCGCCCGCAAAACGATAAAGACCGCGAAGCTCGAAGCGAATCCGCAAAGCAGCTCGATGATCGAATAGTAGATGACGCTGGCTACCAGGGCTTTGCGACGGCCGTAACGGTCAGCGTAGAGTCCAAACAGGAAAGCGCCCACCGGACGCATGGCCAGCGTGGCCGTCAGCGTCCAGACGATAGCCGTCTTCGTGACGTGGAAACTCTCCGCCAGATCGCCCATCAGGAAGACGACGACGCTAAAGTCGAAGGCGTCGAGCGTCCAGCCGAGGAAGCAGGCGATGATCGCGTGCCGTTGCCCGCCAGAACTAGCGGCAGGGGTGGTGATGGTTTCCCTCAATGGGGCTTGGGCCATGACAACAGGGGCGCAAACCTCGGCGCGGCCCTAGGTGGTATAACCGCGCCGGAGGTGAATTGCAAGAGATTTGGAAGGTCGCCCTAAAGCGGCTGGCCTCCGAGCCGGTCGAGCATTGCGGCAGGACTTCCGTACGATTCAGCACAAGGCAATTCGCGGAAACGGCCCGCGGCGCAAAAGCGGGCTACGGAGTGAAGACGATTTCTTTGACGCGGTCGAGCGGCAGCGAAAAATTGAAGACCTCGGAGCTCGAGGGATTGTAGTGGTCCGTGATGCCAAGAAAGCGGGCCTCGGCTGGCTCGCTCGTCGGCATCAAGTAGGTGCCTCGTTCCACTTGCCCGGTGCGGAGCGTAAGAACGACCCGGCCCTTTTGAAACAATGCGCGCGCCACCTTTGAGAAGCTCTCGACGTCGGCGCCACCGTCCTCGAGCTGAATGGGGAAAGAGGTGCCGGCAGGAATCACTTGGAACAACGATCCCACACCGTGCGGCGGGTAATAGTCAATGTAGGCGTCATAGACCGTGGTCGTCTTTCCAGTCACGCCGGTGACGACGGCCACGTAACCGAATTCTTTCCAGAGGCTGACGATTTGTCGGCGCTCACCGGGGCTCGAGACGACGACCGAATAAGCAAGGCTGCCTTGATTCAGCCGTACCCGCTCGACCCGGTGATCCGATAAATCGAAATGTTTGTATATGATCTCGTCCGGGTCCTGGTGGACCACGATCGCCTGGCGCTGCACCACTTGCTCGCGCCCTCGAGCGGTTGCCCGATAAATCGTGTCCGCGCCGAGCGGCGGGGTGGCCACGATGACAATCAGAAGGATAAACAGCCGCTGCAACCGAAACCCTCCCTCGCGCCGCCGCTTGACCCCTTGATAACCCGCGGCCTTCCCTTGCCGACACCCGGCTACTTCTTGTATTGAGTTTGCACCTTGCCCTCGAGGGTCTGAATCATCCCCTGAGCGGCGGCGGCGTCCGGTCCGTTGGGAGCGAGCTCGATGTACTTCTTAAAAGCCGCCAGCGTTCCGGCCGGCGCGCTGACCTTGCCGCCAGCGCTCATCGTGGCTTTGCTCATCAGGGCT
>JAKAWO010000107.1 GCA_021827255.1 Acidobacteriota bacterium
TCACCTCTTCGCTTCTGCCTCCGCGTAAAGGAAGAGCGTGTGGTGACTCATTTTGAAGGCGAGCGGGCTTGAATCATAGCTCATCCCTTTCAGCGGCGTGAGCTCTACTTTACTTGCATCAAGAAAATACTTGACATGGAAAAGCGGTTTTGCGTATGCTTGAAGGTGCTTCCAAGGCATGTGCGTCGAATGTTCCGTCATTCGGACTTCGGCCACAAGACAAAATGAACGGCCCCTTACTATCAATGAGGGGGCCCATTATGAAGGGGGCCAATCAAATGAGCCCCCATTTTTGTTTCTACACAGTCCTCTTTTTTTCGACCCGGTCGCGGATTTCGTCTAAGTCAATAAACCTCGTGGCAGCGTTCACAACTTCTGTGGCCGTCGACTTTCTCCTGCCAACAACCTTCACGATTTTTCCTGAGTTACGAAGGTGGTTGATGATCGGAACGTAGTCAGCGTCCCCGCCAAGAAGGACAGCCTCATCGTAGCTGTCCATTGCGGTAAGCATCTTGAAGACCAAATCTATATCCAAATTGCCCTTAAGTTTGGTCTGCCCTGTTTCGGGGTCAGTCAGAACTTTAACCTCTTTGTCCACCAGCGTGTACCCTAGGTGGATAAGAGCGGTTCGGAACCTTCGATATTTGTCCACTTTAAGCGCGTCAGCAACCGGCGGGCTGGCCGTAAAATAGTAGGCGGCCGCCTTCTCGCGGTTGTCCATGAAGTACTGGTGAACCAGCTTGAAATCAATGTGCCACCCATATCTCTTTGGGCGATTTTGGAAGCGGCCTACTGCCTGCCGATCCAAGGCGAGTGGCTTCCGAATGGCGAGCTTGCCATAACCCTCACGGCGTCAGGCGGTTCAACATGCGCGGAAAGGGAATAGTTTCGCGGACGTGGTCGAGGCCGCAGATCCAGGCCACGACGCGCTCGACGCCCATGCCAAAGCCCGCGTGGGGCACGCTGCCGTAACGGCGCAGGTCGAGATACCACTCGAAGGCTTCGCGCGGCAGTTTCTGCTCGTCCATGCGGCGCAATAGCAATCGCTCATCGGCCGCGCGCTCGCCCCCGCCGATGATTTCACCGTAGCCCTCCGGGGCGAGCATATCCACGCACAGGGCCACTTCCGGGCGCTCGGGATCGGGCTGCATGTAAAACGCCTTGACGTGGCTCGGATAGCGGTGGACGAGAATGGGCCGGTCAAAGCTTTCTGACAAAATCGTCTCATCCGTGCCGCCGAAGTCCGAGCCCCAAGCGATTTCGCTTCCCTTCTCTTTCAGCAGGTTCACGGCGTCGTCATAGGCGAGGCGTGGAAACGGCGGCGCGCACTTCTCGAGCTTCGAGAGATCGCGCTCCAGGGTTTTCAGTTCTTCGCGGCGCCGCTCGAGCGCGCGGGCCACAACGAACGCGACCAGACCTTCCGCGAGCGCCATGATGTCGTCGAGCTGGGCGAAGGCGACCTCCGGCTCGACCATCCAGAATTCGGTCAAATGGCGGCGGGTCTTGGATTTTTCAGCGCGAAAGGTTGGGCCAAAGCAGTAGGTCTTGCCCACCGCCATGGCCGCCGCCTCGTTATAAAGCTGGCCGGACTGGGTGAGATAGGCTTTCTGGTCGAAATACTCCACTTCAAAAAGCGTCGTCGTGCCCTCGCAGGCGCTGGGCGTCAAAATCGGCGTGTCCACAAGGGTGAAACCGCGGTCGTCGAAGAAGTCGCGGCAGGCGCGGATGATTTCGTGGCGCACCCCCAGGATGGCGCGTTGGCGGACCGAGCGCAGCCACAAATGGCGGTGGTCCATCAAAAATTCCACGCCGTGCTCTTTGGGAGTGATGGGATAGGGGCGCTCGCTCGAAACGTTTTGGAGAACTTCCACCTCGGCAACGTCCAACTCATATCCGCCCGGCGCGCGCTTCTCCTTGCGAACTTTGCCCCGAGCGCGCAAGGACGATTCCTGCGTCAGGGCGCGAACCGCCTCGAAGACTTGCGCCGGAACCGCGCTTTTGACCACCACCCCTTGCAGGATGCCGGTGCCATCCCGCAAAAGCGGAAACAGGATTTTGCCGCTCTCGCGCAGGTTATAGAGCCAACCTTGGATGAAGACGTCCTGCCCCTCAAACTGGGCGACATTTCGGATTTCAACCACGGGGGTCACGGTGCGGCTCCAGGCGGCCCACTCAACAGGGCCCTTCCGGTTTTCGCGTTGCCGCCCGACGTTCGGCGCGGACGGCCGCGCCGGGAGAGAAAAAACCTCGGGCCTTCGCCTTTACGCAATGTCGTCAAGCCTTTCGCGGATTTCCCGCAGGCGGGCGAGGAGGGTCATGGGCGGTTCGTAGCTTCGCAGCTCGAAGAGCAGCGGGAACTTGACGGGCGCGGCGCGAAGGTCATGCATGGTTTCCGTCCAATTGATGGTTCCTCCGAACGGCAGCAGATGGTCGTCCGTCTCGCCCCCGTTGTCGTGAACGTGGGTTGAAGCGATGTGATCTTTCAGAACCTCAAACGCCGCGTGCACGCCGCCCGTCATTTGCGCGTGGCCCGTATCGAAGCAGACGCCGAAATCCATTCGCGTGTACCGCATAAATTGCAGCAGGCGCTCAGGGGCCGTCAGTCCTCCCGGGATATTTTCCAGCAGGATGCTCACCCCGAGGTCTTTGGCAAAGATGTTCAAATGCTCGATCGTGGTAAACGCCGCGTCGAACTTCTCGATCTCAAACTCCTCGCCCGGCAGGCCCATGTGCAAAATCAGGTAACGAAAGGGCAATTTTTCCGCCACGGCGATGGCGCGCTTGATTTCCTCCATCGAGTCAATGCGGTGTCGGCGATCGAGCGAAGCCACCGAGATCTCCAAGCCTCCCGAGCGGCCCCAGTCTTTGTCGGCATAGAGGGGCGCGTGCAGGGAATGGAGCGCCACCTCATGGTCCTTGAACCATTGTCCAATGTCGCCGACGTGGTTCGGATCGTGGTAGTCAAGGTGCTGGCGAGCGGCAAACAGCTCCATCGTCCTGAACCCGGCAGCCAACGTCTGGTCCAGGATATGCGAGGAGAGCCTTTCGTTGACGAACAGGTGCGTGGATAACGCGAATTCCATCAGTAGCCCTCCGCCTTTCCGTTGCTGCGCGGGTCGGCAGCGCCAAATCTCCAGCCGGTCTTCGGATCCACTTCAATGGCTTCGCACTGGCCCATGGCGGCCCGGAAAACGATTCTATACCCTGCCGCCTTGAGCCGGGAAATCGTATCGCCGGAGAATCCCCAACGCTCCATATACAGCTTGTCGGGCATCCATTGATCGTGGAACCGCGGCGCCGTCACCGCCTGGCGGATATCCATCTTATAGACCAGAACGTTCAGGAGCACTTCGAGAACCGTGTTGATGATCGTCGCGCCGCCCGGCGAGCCGAGCACCAGCCGCAGCTTGCCATGCCGGGTTGCCATCGTGGGGGTCATCGCGGAGAGCGGCCGCTTGCCGGGAGCGATGGCGTTCGCCTGGCTCTGGATCAGGCCGTACATATTGGGCGCGCCGGGTTTGGAGGTGAAATCGTCCATTTCATCGTTGAGCAGGAACCCTGCCCTCGCGGCCGTGACCCCGCTGCCGTAACCGTTGTTGAGGGTGTAAGTATTGGACACTGCGTTGCCGGCCGAGTCCACGACGGAGATGTGCGTCGTGTTCGGGCCCTCAAAGGGCAGGGGGTTGCCCGCCTTAATCGGGGCGTCCGGTGGAGAGCGCAAGATTTCCCGCCGCAGCTTGGCCGCGTAAGCTGGGCTGGTGAGCCCCGCGATGGGCACGGAGACGAAATCTGCGTCCCCGAGGTAGGCGGCGCGGTCCGCATAGGCTCGCCGCATCGCCTCGGCGATCAAGTGGATGGATCGGTAAGAATTCGGCGGGCCAAGGTCAAGCGGAGCGAGAATGTTCAACATCTCGATCAAAACCACCCCGCCCGAGCTCGGCGAGGGAGCGGTCAGAATGTCATAGCCGCGAAACTTTCCCCTCAGCGGCTTCCGTTCAATCGCTCGATACTTCGCTAAATCCTTCCGCGTGATGATGCCGTGGTACTTCTCCATCGTGGCCACGATGTCGCGGGCGATGGGGCCCCGGTAGAACGCCTTCGGTCCCTGCTCGGCGATCCTCCGCAGGGTCTTGGCGAGTTCCGGCTGGCGAAAGATTTCTCCCGGCCGATAAAAATCCCCATCGCGCAGATAAATCCGGCGGCTCTCGCTGAATTTCGAAAGCAGCGGGGCATGGCTCTTCAGCGACTGGCTGAGCCAATAACTGACCGGAAAGCCTTTTTGGGCCAGGCGAATTGCCGGCTGCATCACTCTTTTCAGGCCCAACCGCCCGTACTTCCGTTCGGCCAAGGCGAATCCCGCCACCGTTCCGGGAACCCCCACCGAAAGCGCGCCCACCGTCGAGAGGCCCGGCACGATGTTGCCCCGCGCATCCAGATACATGGTCGGTGTCGCCGCGCCGGGCGCCTCCTCGCGGTAATCTATGAACGTTGAGCGCCCGTTCGCCAGGCGAATCAGCATAAACCCGCCGCCCCCCAGGTTGCCCGCGAAGGGGTGCGTGACCGCCAGCGCGAATCCCACCGCTACGGCGGCGTCCACGGCGTTTCCCCCCGCCTTGAGAATCTCCAAGCCCGCCTTGGAGGCGAGCGGCTCGCCCGAAACGACCATGCCGTGCCGCGCCGCAACCGTCGTGAAGGCGAAAATTCGGCCCGCCGCCGCAAAAGACATCACGCCCAGGAGCGTCATGCTGGCCACGGCACGCGCCTTTCGCCGTAATGACAATAAGAGGAGCACCCGACCTCGTTCTAACGACCCCGCCCGCGGCACGCTTGGAACCTCAACTTGATAAGAACCGCTTAGCGTTGTGCCGGCTGAAGACCCGGCCGGACGATTCAATGTAGGGGAAATGCCAAAGGGCGTCAAGGCCACCGGAGCCGCCGTTCTGAGGTCAAGGGCCGAAGAACCGGATCCGCCACCCCCCCGCGTAGGCTATGCGCGAGATTAAGAATTGGAGCTTGAAGACGGCGCGGTATTCATCTAAGATAAGAAAGATTTAAGCCAGGGTGGCATTCGGCGCGAGGATCGGACTCGGGATCGTATGATGTGGGCGGCTGGATTGGTTATTTTCTTAGGGGTGGCGATAGCCGCGCGCCGCCTCCTCCACCTTGGGGCGATGGAAAGGCCGCTCCGTTCTCCCTCCGATGTTTTAGGTCCTCAGCGAGAGAGCATTTATTGCCAGGCGGGCAGTGAAATCGAAACCCGAATTACCATGATGGCCGTCTCTCTGAATGAGGCGATCGAGGAGCATCGGGACGGCCGCTCGGAGCTCGCCGCGCAATTGTTCTCGCTCGTCGTCGGCGAGTGGATCCGCCTGGCCGACATCCTCCAGAACCTGCAGGCGCTGACCCTTCGTTATCTGGTCCTCGCGCCTTACACCTTGCCGCTGCGGCCGCTGACAAGGCGCCACTTCCTGTCCCCGATCATGAGCGATCACGTCCGCTTTCATTCCTTCCTGAATCAGTTTATCTTTCGGCCACGGCTCAGATTCCAGCTTCACGTCGGCATTCTTCGTCACGCCACCCAGATCCTCACGGTCGAATTGGGCCGCTGCGGTCCCGCCACCGGAGCGTTCTCCGGCCGCGGCGGCAGACTCGATTGCTGCTTCCACGATTTCGATCTGGTAGCGAAGGAAGCCCTGGTCGTGTTCCGCGCCCTGCTCGCCTGCCTGCCAGATTCTGCCCTGCCGGACATCGCTCGTGAAATGAGCCGGGTCAACGATGGGAAAACGGTTCGCGCCCGGGCACTCGCCGACCATTAAATCTCTGTGGAAGAATGTGGGACCGGTCTTTCGTCCCCGCCTCTCGGCGCGGCTTAACTCGCGCCCTGACGACCGTTGAATGAGGTTTTGCGACAGCTTCTAGCCGTAGAACATCTCCGCCGTGCGGATCAACTCCGGATCAACGTGTTTCAGCTTCCTCATGGCCCGCTCGAGAGGAATGTAGGTAATCTTGTTGCCGCGCAGGGCCACCATCGTCCCCCACTTTCCCTCGTGCAACAGTTCCACCGCCTTCACCCCATAACGGGTCCCGAGCACCCGGTCGAAGGACGTGGGTGAGCCTCCGCGCTGGATGTGGCCGAGCACCGTAACCCTGGTCTCAAAGCCGGTGTGCTTCTCGATCTGCTGGGCGATAATCTCGCCAATGCCCCCCAGGTGGACGTGGCCGAACGGGTCGAGCGATTGATCCTTGGTTACAAGGTCTTCCGCGCCGGCCAGTTGGAAGCCTTCCGCCACCACCACGATGGAAAATAACCGCCCGCGCGCGTGGCGCTTCTCGAGAATCCGGCAAATTTCCTGGATGGTCATTGGCCGCTCGGGAGTCAGAATGCAGTCTGCCCCGCCCGCCAGGCCAGAAACCACCGCAATCCATCCCGTATGCCGCCCCATGACTTCCACCACCATCACCCGCTGATGGGATTCGGCGGTGGTGTGCAAACGGTCAATCGCCTCGGTCACAATGGAAACCGCCGTGTCAAAGCCGAAAGTCTGGTCGGTTCCCTCCACGTCGTTGTCAATCGTCTTGGGCACCCCGACGACCTTGACCCCTTCTTCCAAGGCCAGACGCCGCGCGACGCCCAAGGTGTCTTCGCCGCCGATCGCAATCAGATAATCCAGCTTGAGCTTCCGGATATTGCCCAGAACCTTCTTCTTGTCCTCCTCGCTCTTGAGAGGGTTCGTGCGCGAAGTGCCCAAGATCGTTCCACCTCGCGGCAAGATTCCCGACACGGACAACAACGTCAGCGGTTCCGTCATCTCCTTAATCAGGCCTTGCCAGCCGTTCTTGATTCCAATGACTTCGTAATCGAGCAACAGGGCTCGCCGCACGACCGCGCGGATCACCGCGTTCAAGCCCGGACAGTCTCCGCCCCCCGTCAAGATGCCGATGCTCTTCACTGAATGTTTTGCCATAATTGCGATTTCGCCTCCTCGCGAACATAAGTCAAGATAAGTTGAGGACCGGATTCGCCGCTCACCCAGCCGCCCTGCAGGCCGCGACGCCAACGTGATTCCACAATTTATCAGCAACCCCGCGCAAGGGTCAATCCAGTCGCGCGCCCGGCGGACGCGATGGCCGCCCGCGAATCCGCTGAATTGCCCCCTCCTCGCGATGGAAGGAAGCCAGAAAGGGCGGAACGCCTTTTCGACGGACGAGTCATAAGAATTTCACTGCCCGTAGGCTGAGTCGCAAGAAGGGCGAATCATTCCGGCTCCCGCAAGTCCCTTGCGATCTTTGCGCCTTGGCGTGAAACAGCTTTTTTGTTGTTCGTCGAGCTCGTGACTCAGAACTCCTTTTCTGGCGGTGGGGGCTTGGGTTAACATTTATCCCTCAATTCGAGAAAGCGAGAACCCATGAGCCACGATACGCTCGAAGCCTTCAAGCCCCGCCACGCTTTTTTTGTGGGCATTGATTCCGACGGCTGCGTCTTTGACACCATGGAGATCAAGCACAAGGAGTGCTTTATCCCCGCCTTTATCAAGGATTGGAAGCTG
Organism: Acidobacteriota bacterium; assembly: GCA_021827255.1. Lineage (GTDB taxonomy): Bacteria > Acidobacteriota > Terriglobia > UBA7540 > UBA7540 > JAKCCV01. Next base: position 7,548 of record JAKAWO010000107.1, read on the forward strand.
CAAGCCATTTCGAAATATGCTCGCGCCGCCTGGGAATTTGTGAACCTTTACTCAAAGTGGCGCGGCGTCAACCGCTTCCCGGCGCTGACCAGGACGCTCGATCTGCTCCGTGATTGGCCCGAGCCGATGCGTCGCGGCGTTCGAATCCCTTCCGTGCCGACCCTCGAAGCCTGGATCCACTCCGGCCAGCCGCTCGGCAACCCCGCCCTCGAAGCCAAAGTTGCACGGGCCGGCGATCCAGTCCTCCAGCTTACGCTCGCCTGGAGCCAAGACGTCAATCGGCGCATCGCCGAGATGGTCGAGGGCGTCCCGCCCTTTCCCTATTTCCGCGACTGCGCGGAACGGATGTCTCCCGAGGCCGATATCATCTGCGTCTCGCAGACGCCCGGCGAGGCGCTCGAGCGCGAGTGGCGCGAGCACGGCATCGCCCAGTACGCCGCCGCCATCGCCGGCCAGGAAATGGGGAGCAAAAAAGAGCACCTGCGCTTGGCCGCCGGTGGCAAATACGAAAACGGACACATCCTCATGATCGGCGACGCTCCGGGCGACCTCGCCGCGGCTCGCGCCAACGCCGCCCTCTTTTTTCCCATCAATCCCGGTCACGAGGAAGCATCCTGGCAGCGGTTTTATCAGGAGGGCATTGACCGCTTCTTCGGCCAAACCTTCGCCGGCCCCTATGAAGCCGGCCTGATCGCCCAATTTGAAAAGCTTTTGCCGGAAACCCCGCCCTGGAAATAGCCGCCTCCGCTCGCCTCAAGGCTTGGCGGCGGGAAACTCGACCTGGGGCACGGCGCGCGCCGCTCCCACCGCGGCAAAGTAGTTGTTCTCGCGTTGGAACCCCGCCATCGCTGCCACCAGATTGTTCGGAAAAAGCCCGATGTAGGTGTTATAGCTTCGAACCGCCTCGTCGTACCGTCGCCGCTCGACGGCAATGCGGTTTTCGGTTCCTTCCAGCTGGTCCTGAAGCTCCAAAAAATTTTCATTCGCCTTCAGGTTCGGATAGGCTTCCGCCACCATCAGCAGCCGCCCCAGCGCTCCGTCCAATTGCGAGTTGGCGGCCACCCGGCCGGCGGGCGTTCGCGCCCCAATCAAGGCTTCGCGCGCTCGCGTCACCGAATCGAACACGGTCTGTTCGTGCGCGGCGTAGCCTTCGACCGTATTCACCAGGTTCGGAATCAAGTCCGCCCGCCGCTCGATCACCACGTCCACCTGCGCCCACGCGGCGCGCACCGCCTCGTGCTGGGTCACCATGTCGTTGCGCCGCGTCACGTACATGCTGACGACGATAATGACGATGATTCCCAGAGCAATCAGAATCCGCCAAACTTTTCTCATTCTTATCTCCTGTTCTCTAAGATGCCGCAACTCTCGATGGGGATGAAACCGCTTCACGGCTTTTCGGCAGGCGGGGTGGCGATAGTTTGCGTTCGGCCCGCCGTTTCCGCCAGGTAGGGGCGCGCCGCTTCCGCCACGCGCTGAAGGCTTTCGACGTAAGCGCGCCAGGTGGCGCGAGCGTCCATGCTGCTCTCCGGACGCTTCCTTTCGCGCACCTCCCAAACCGCGTGCAACGGCGCCGCGTCGAATCCCAGCTCCGCCGCCAGCCGATCCATCGCCTCGCGCGCGCTCTGGGGTGGCGCTTCGCCCCGCGCCACCAGCGCATGGCGAAACAGCGTCACAAAGGAACTGATGGAAGACGTCATCAGGCGCATCAC
>JAKAWO010000108.1 GCA_021827255.1 Acidobacteriota bacterium
GCCAAGGTGGGGCATCCCGGGGGAAGGTCCAGGCGCAGGGGGCGGAGCGCCGTCGCAGCCTGAATTCCCCGGCCGCCGGTCTTTCATCACCATTCTAATCGCGGTGGGCGCGGCGGTGGTCGGCGCGGTGTTGGCCATTCCTCTGCTGCGTTTCGCCTTCTATCCGGTGCTTGCCCAGACCACCCAAACTTCCTGGTCGAGTTTAGGTCCGCTCAGCGATTTCCAATCAGCCGCCGCCCCTGAACAGAGGATCGTCAAAGTCGCTCAAGTGGACGGCTGGCGCGAATCGGTTTCGAGCAAGGTCGTCTATGTGACGAAAGGAACGAGAAAAGGCGCAACGGCAGGCATCGAGGTCCTTTCCGCCATTTGCCCGCACCTCGGTTGTGAAGTCCCCTGGAACGCGGCCGAAGGCAAGTTTCTCTGCCCGTGCCACGGCAGCGTCTTTGCGCCCGACGGCGCTCGCATTTCGGGCCCCACGCCGCGCGGCATGGACACCCTTCCCGTTAAAACCCAAGCCGGCAACTTGCAGGTTCGCTACGAGTATTTCCGCCAACTCGTCCCTGACAAAGAGGTCATAGGGTGACACCCGATAACCACCCAAACGTTCCCTCCCCAAACCCAACCAGCCTCCAACCGAAAGTCCACGGCCCGATCTTCAACTGGTTGGACCGACGCGTCGGCCTGCGCAATATTCTCCACGAGGGGCTCGATGAACCGATCCCCGGCGGCGCCCGCTGGGCCTATATCTTCGGCTCTGGCCTGCTGTTCATTTTCATTTCGCAGGTCATCACCGGCATTTTTCTGGCGCTCTATTACGTTCCCTCCGCCGATCACGCTCACATTTCCGTAGCCTACATCACCAAGGCAGTGGCCGCTGGCTCCTTTTTGCGCAGCCTCCACGTCTATGGCGCAAGCGCCATGATCATCATTCTGGTGCTGCACATCGGTCAGACGTTTCTCTTTGGTTCTTACAAGGGCCGGCGCGAGCTCCTGTGGCTCTCCGGCTGCGTCCTTTTGGCGCTCGTCCTCGGCATGGCCTTCACCGGCTATCTTCTTCCCTGGGACGAAAAGGCTTACTTTGCCACCGCCGTCGGCACCAACATTCTGAGCGAGGTCCCCTTCATCGGCAATTCCCTCAAGGAATTCCTGCGCGGCGGAACCCAACTCGGCACGCTGACCGTTTCCCGCTTCTTCGCCCTCCACGTCTTTTTCATTCCTGCGATGATCTTCCTGTTTGTCGCCCTTCACATTTTCTTGTTTCGCCAGGCGGGCGCGGCCGGCCCAGTCAGTGAAAGTCCCGTCCATCCTCGCCAGCCGTCCGAGCCTTTCTATCCGCGTCAACTGCTCATGGACCTCGGCTTCACCCTGGCGCTCATTTGCGGACTCGGCCTACTGGCCTACTTCGATCCGGCGCCGCTCGGCCCGCGCGCCAATCCCGCCGATACGCTCTACGTGCCTCGCCCTGAATGGTATTACCGCTCCTTCTTTGAGTGGCTCAAGTTCTGGCGCGGCGCGGTCAGCATCGTGGGCATCGTGGTGATCCCGCTGATTCTGGCGATCCTGTTTGCTGGCCTTCCGTTCTATGACCGCCGACTAGAGAGGCGCCCCTGGCGCCGTCCTCTGGCTGTCGCTTCCTTCGGCATTGTCTTTGCCGGACTCGTCTATCTGGGGGCGCGAAGCTACCAGGACGACGCTCGCGATCCCGCCGTCGCCGCTGAACTCGTCCAGGAAGCTCACCAGACCGAAGCCTACATGCGCGCGCCTTTCAGCCCACAGTTAGCGGGCCCCGTCCCAGCTTCCACCTCATCCTCTCCGGTGGTCAGCGCTTCCCTTTCCCAAGGGTCAGCTCTCTTCATGTCGGGCGCTGCGGCGTCCCCCGCCGCCCAGGCGCTCGTCGCTCGAGGCCAGAAGATCTTTCAATCCCACATGTGCTTCGGTTGCCACGGCCAGGGAGGCGTGGGGACAGCCATCGCCCCGCGGCTGATCGGCATTGGGAGCAAATTCTCTCCCGCTCAGTTAGAACACATTTTTCATCATCCCTTGCCCCAAATGAACGCCGGCGGCATGCCGCCCGTCAAGCTCAGCCCCCAGGACATGAAAGCCCTCATCGCCTATCTCGACAGCCTCAAATGAGTTGCCCGCAGAAGGCTTGTGCCTCCAGATGATTCACGTCACTGACACCTGTGATCTGCGTCACCGACAAGCCCGCGCCCCTCTATTATTTTCTGAACTGTTCATTCGATTTGTTCAGTCTGGACAGGATGAACTGCTATCATGGAAATTTCGCCGGTCGCCGAAAAATTCATTTCTGCTTGGGGGGAGATGGGAGCGCGTTGGGGCGTCAATCGTTCCGTGGCTCAGATGCACGCCCTGTTTTATCTCGCCAGCGGGCCGCTCAACGCGGAGGAAATCGCCGCCGCCCTGGGGGTGGCGCGTTCGAACGTCAGCGCCAGCCTGCGCGAGCTCGAAAGCTGGGGCCTGGTCCGGCCCATTCACGTGCGGGGCGACCGCCGCCAGCACTTCGAGGCCGTCCAGGATGTTTGGGAGATGTTTCGCGTCATCCTCGAGGAGCGCAAGCGGCGCGAAATTGATCCCACCGTCGCGGTGCTTCGAGAGTGTTTGGCGGAGGCTCAGAGCGCCACCCCGCCCGACCTTCACGCCGCCGCGCGTCTCAAGAGCGCCCTCGAGTTTTTTGAAGTCATTGTCCCGCTCTACGACGAGCTCCGCCGTTTGCCCGGCGGCCCCATTCGCCGCTTGGTGAAGCTCCGAAAAGGGTTCCGAGAGCTGGCGGGAAAGGTCCGCGGCGAGGCCAAACAATGATGGCGCTGGCCCCATTGGCGCGTGGGTTTTTCATCTGCCGGGGTGAGCCCTTTCAGCTCGGGCCGCGCCGTCACCGCCCCGCCCGTGCCACAAAAGTTTTAGAGGTCCATAGCTTGTGCTAGGGACTGGATCCGGAAGCTTCATCGTGGTTTCCGGGTCCTGCCGAAGAAGGAGGTTCGTATCATGAAGTCGAAGTCTTTTCTACTGGGCGCTGCTCTGCTTTTTTGTGCTCTGCCGCGAGCTTACGGCGTGCCCAGCTTTGCGCGTCAGACCGGCTTGGCGTGCAGCTCCTGCCACACCACGATCCCTGAGCTCACGCCCCTCGGTCGCCTCTTCAAGCTCAACGGCTACACCATGACCGGCGTCAAAGAAATCACCGCCCCGGGCGGCCAGGCCGAAGCCAAGCTCAGCCTGCTTTCTTTCTTGCCGCTCTCCGCCTTTTTCGAGATTTCCAACACCACGACCAATCAGCCGCAGCCGGGCACGCAGAACGGCAGCTTCGAGCTGCCGCAGGCCGCCAGCTTGTTCCTGGCCGGCGCCATGGCCACCCACGTCGGAGCGTTCATCCAGGTGACCTACAGCGGCCAGGACGATCATTTCAGTTGGGACAATACCGACATTCGTTACGCCAACCAGGGGACCCTCGGCGGAAAAAACGTTGCCTATGGCCTCACTTTCAACAATAATCCGACCGTGGAAGACCTTTGGAATAGCACCCCGGCCTGGGGCTTTCCCTGGGTCGCGCCCGACTCCGCGCCTTCGCCGATGGCGGGCGCTTTAGTGGACGGAGGTCTCGCTCAGGACGTGGCCGGCCTCGGCGCCTACGCCATGTGGAACAATCACCTTTACGGCGACGTGACCGGCTATCGCTCCGAGCACTTAGGCGGCGCGCAGCCCAATCCCGGCGTCGGCTTTGGCGTCAACATTCAAGGCGTCGCCCCTTACTGGCGGGTCGCCTGGCAGCAGACGATGGGCAACAATTATCTCGAGGTCGGCGCGTTCGGCCTGCACGTCGCCTCCACCCCCAACGCCGTTGTCGGCCCGACCGACGATTACACGGACACGGCGGCCGACTTTCAGTGGGAGCACACCCTGCCGCTCAAAAAGCGCAACGATCTGATCTCCATGCACGGCGTTTACATTCACGAGAATTCAGACCTCAACGCCACCTTTGCGGCGGGCGGCGCCGCCCTGGTCCCGCACCACCTCAACACCGAGCGGATGGACGCCACCTATCACATCGGCAACAAGTACGCCGCCACGCTCGGCTGGTTCAATACGACGGGCACCACCGACCCCGTGCTCTACGCTCCATCCGCCGTCAGCGGCAGCGCCAACGGCAACCCGCGCTCCGACGGCCTGATTTCGCAATTTTCTTACTGGCCTGTCCAGAACATTCAACTGGCGCTCCAGTACAAGAACTTTTTCCAGTTTAACGGAGCCAGCGCCAATTATGACGGCGCCGGCCGCAACGCCTCCGGCAACAATGCGCTCTATATGATGGTATGGTTCATTTTCTAGGCTGGTGGTCGCGCCGGTCGATGACCGGCGACGGGTCGGCGCGGTTCAATCCCGCCGCGCCAAGGAAAATCAAGGAGGATGTGCCCCATGCTTTCCAAAAATAGAGCTCTGATTCTGGCCAGCCTGTGCGCATGGCTGGTCGCCGGTTTCCTGACTTCTGCTCTCGCCTCGCCGCCGGGCGCGTCCCGCCCTCAGTCGGAATCCGCCTCGGCGGCGACTGGAGCAGTCACTGGCCAAGTCCTTTTTGAAGGCCCGCGGCCCAAACCCCGCCGCATCCTCATGAGCGCCGACCCGGTCTGCGTCTCCTTGCACAAAGGCCCCGTCTATTTCCAGGACGGCGCGGTCAATTCCAACGGCACGCTGCCGAACGTTTTCATCTATGTCAAATCAGGCCTCGGCGGCCGCCGCTTCACCCCTCCCTCCACCCCTGTCGGCTTGGATCAGCAAGGCTGCATGTACGTTCCGCACGTGCTGGGCGTGATGGTGGGCCAGCCGCTCAAGATTATCTCCCACGATCCCACCACGCACAACATCCACGTCATGCCCAAGCTCAATCGCGCCTGGAACCAGTCGCAGCCGCCCGGCGCCCCGCCTTTCATCAAGCGCTTCACGCGCCCCGAAATCATGATTCCCGTCCAGTGCAACCAGCACCCCTGGATGCGCGCTTACATCGGCGTCACCTCAAATCCCTTCTACGCCGTCACCGGCGCCAGCGGCAAGTTCACCCTCCGCGGCTTGCCGCCCGGCCATTATACCCTCGCCGCCTGGACGGCCACCTTCGGCGTCCGCCAGCGGCAGGTCACCGTCACCCGCGGCCAAACCACAACGCTGAACTTCACTTTCCACTAGCCCTCCGACCTTCCTCCTCGTTGACAACCCTGTCCGCCGGGGAGGGAGAACCGTAGAGCGGCGAGTCACGCCTTGAGCGCCGCCCGCCGCGCTCCCTTTTCGTCGCTCATGGCCGCCATTGTACCATTGGGGCCCCTTGCTTCGCTCCCGTAGAAATCGCCCAACGACAACAGGTAGCGCAGAGTTGTTTTTTAACTCTGCGGCTTGTACGCTTGTTCGGTGTCGCGGCTGCGAAGGCTGGTACCGTTCCAACTCGATTCGCCTACTGGAAACACGTGAGCGGGTTGCGCGCAGCGGGTTGCGCAGAGTTCGCGTTTTCCGCACTCTGCGGTTCGTTGCCGCCCATTATAACCGCCCGTCCCCCGGGGCTGCCGCCGAGCAAGCGCAGAGTTTCGCATCTTGAAACTCTGCGGCTTTCCCTGCGCGGTTATAATCGGATGCATGTCGCGCCGGCGGCGCGGACGGCGATTTGCGCCCTGAAGGGGAATCCCTTTGGGCGAGCGCCGCGGCAGCCGGAAGTTTTCTTGAATCGCCCGCGATGGACGGGGCGGCGAAACTGGCTGGCGGTAGCGACGCGCCAGTGGCGCGTCTCAAATCACCGCCAGCCGCAGGCGAGCCAGAGACGGCCCAGCGGGCCGTCTCTACGGAGGACGTGGCACGGGGCAAAATGGCGGGCCAAACGGTTTCGCATTCTCGAAAAGCTGGGCGCGGGCAACGCGATTCGAGGACCGGCTGGTTCGTGCGAGTCTGCATGAAAAAATGGCGCGAAATGAGGCTTGACGGCGCTGAGGCATATGCTATGCTAGTAATGAAATTGCTCCCCACCCGACACGCCGCAAGGCCTCGGGTGGGGTTATTTATTTTAGGGGGCTTTCATGCCGGTTGAGCCCCCTGAGAAGCACGCCATCACTTTCATTGACGGGCAAAATCTCTACCACGCCGTCAAAGAGTCCTTCGGTTATCCCTACCCGAATTACGATGTCCTCCGGCTGTCCCAGGCGGTCTGCGCGGCGCAGGGTTGGCGCTTGAAGGAAACCCGTTTTTACACGGGCGTGCCGGACGCCTCCGATGACCCGTTCTGGAACGCCTTCTGGACGGCAAAGCTCGCGCAGATAGGGCGCAAGGGTGTTCGGACATTTTCCAGGCGCCTTCGGTACAGAAATAAAACCGTCAAGTTGCCCGGCGGCGCGACGCACATTTTTTTGGCGGGAGAGGAAAAGGGCATTGACGTGCGGATCGCCCTCGATGTGATCTCCATGGCGCATCGCCGGAACTACGATGTGGCGGTGATCTTCAGCCAGGACCAGGACCTTTCGGAAGTGGCCGAGGAAGTGCGCGCCATCGCCCAGGAACAAAGCCGTTGGATCAAGGTGGCTTGCGCATTTCCGTTGAGTCCAACCACCCGAAATCGAAGAGGAATCGAGAAGACGGACTGGATTCGGATTGATCGGCCAACCTACGATGCCTGTCTGGACCGTCGCGATTATCGCCCAAAGCCGAGGAAGGTATAATGCCTTGACGCGAATGGAGACAAGCACCAACCTTGAGATTTCGAGTCCATCGAACGCGGCAGGAACCGTGCGCTGGTGCCCCGCTTCCATTTAGAGCAGGTATTGGCTTGAAAGTTTGAACCCTACGGCCCGAGTCGAAAGGCGAAGTTCAATATGCCTTGGGACGATTCCTTAACTGACGAACAGCGTACAGCAGCCTCGCATGGAAGTGCTCCCCATTGTTTGGACAGAAAATCAGGCTTCGTAAGGTGGAACGATGCTTGAAAGGATAATGGAAAAACTCACTGATCTGGCGAGTCGCAGAAATTTTCTTTCGCAGTCAGCCCGTGCCGCTCTGGCTTTTATAGCAGCCTTGATGGGGTTTCCTCCGACCGCGAATGCTCTTTCCTGGACCTATGGATGTTGCCTGTGCGGAGCGCCAACAATCCCGGCGTCGAATTGCGTGCAGACGGGTCGCTGTTGTTGGTCCTGGGTCGGTTGTTGCTGCAACGGCACGCAGTATCCCTGCACCGAATGTCACGATCCGAATAAGATCTGTGCCTGCGGAGGTACCTGTACCGACGGAAATGAGACTCTGAAGCCAAGCCCGGTCCGTAGCGCCACGTGCGGTTGGCTGTGTTCGACTGTGAAGGTGGTAGGATCGTGCAGCGGAAATAATTGCACTTGTTGTGAAGGCGGACCATGTCCTGGTACCTGTTGATGTCCGGGGAATAAGAACAGTTCCGACCATGTGGGAGGATGTATGGTTACTCAAAGATCTGCCGAGCGGAAGCATACGAAACTTTGCGCGGTCAGCGTGCTCGCAGGGTTCATCATCGCTCCTGGCTTTAATTTACGGCTGGCGGCACAACAACGCGCATTAGAGCTCACGCCTTTTAAAGAAAACGAAGTGCCTAACTCCTTGATCCTGATCAAGCCGTCCGATCCAAAGTTCGATACCATACTCAACGGCTATTTCCCGGGGTTGTCAGAAGCCCCAACCTTCCAAAACCTGCGCCCCTATACGGTTCTCGTTCAAAATGATGCTGATGTGCCCGCTGTGGCCTATAGCATCGCGTGGAAGTTGGTCTATCGAGACGGCAGCGTCAAAACCGTGAGCAACACCTCAATAGCAGGCCCTTTCGGGAAGACCATGACGGTGCCGCCGGTGCCGCCGGGCGGAAGCCGTGAGGTTGGAGGCCTTATCTTAACAAGCGCTCCGCCGGAGATGCCGCTGCGGCCCGGCGGATTCCGTCTTGTCTCGCCTATATTCAACATGTGGCCACCGGGCGACCTTGGGGGCATGGAGTTCTACGCCACCGGAGAGTTTCTGTTCTCATCGCCGTACCCGATCTCGGCCGTCGCTGAGATAGAAGGTGCGGTATATCGCGGCGGGACCTATTCGGGGCCTGAGGGTGCAAAGGTCTGGCGGGCGTATATTACGGCCCGGTTTGCCGCGCATGATGTAGCAGTTTACCTGTTGGATCTCTTGAATTCCTCAGAGCCGCCGAAAAGCGTGGTCTCCGCTCTTGATCTGGAGGCCAAGCGTGGGGTGTCCGACGACCATGGGACTAAAACTATGGATATGTACATTCGTGCTCGAGGAGGATACGCTTCGACGATGGAGATCCTTTTGGGGCCACATGGGCGCGACAAGGCATTAAAAATCTTGGGAAGGATTGCAAGCGAGTGGCCATCGCCGGGGGCCTTTACAATTCTTGGCAAGCGATACAGGCATCTTTACTCTAGCGCGGCTCAAACTGGTAATGCCGAATGAACCACGCGGATGAACGCGGATTAGCTGCGCAATCTTAGTTGGTACATAGCATAAATGGGAGGTGAGCAATGGCCAGAGCGCGAAAATGGAAGGAAACATTGGTACTGGCTTGCGTGACGCTTTTGATGTCGGTTACGCAGGGATGGTCGCGCGAAACGCGTGATGCAGCCACTCACGGCAATCTAGAGTATTCGCGGCTGATAACCGGGGTGGCCGGGAAGACGGCCTTCGGTGTTGAGCTCATGGCGCGGAGGCCCTTTGTGCGCCTCATCCGGACTTCGCGCGTTCCCTTGCCCATTGCGCTCGCTCCGGGCGCTCTAATGGCGATGGCTGCGCCGCTGGGCGCGAACCGCGGGACGGATTCGGCTGGGAACATCGAGTTGGACGGGGGAAGGCTGGGTGGGCAGTTTCCATCCCGCGAACGCCACGCATGTCGGCCCGGGCGAGCGCCAATGGCGGTCCATTCCGTGAGCCGATGATGCTTGCCGGCGTGAACGTCATTCCGAGGCTTTTTGCCGGCCCGAGGAATCTGCTTCTGCCACGCCGAAAAGTGGATTCCGCGCTGGCAATCGGAATGACGGCCAGCCCGAGGCGCGATAAAGCATCGCGCGAGCCGGCGCGCGAGCTAGGCTAGTGCCCTGAATCTTAAGAAAGGTGAATAATTCCCGGCCGTCCGCAACTCCTTTGCGGTTTTAGCGCCTTTGCGTGAAACAGGCTTTTCAGTTATTCAGCGAACTTCTGACTCAGGACACTCCTCGACCGGCCCGTCTCGCGCGCTAGGCTACATGATGGTT
>JAKAWO010000109.1 GCA_021827255.1 Acidobacteriota bacterium
ATCTAGAACCGCTGGGAACGAAGGGAGCGCGCATCACCTCGCACATTGCGCTGCCCGGACGCTACTTGGTGTATATGCCGACGATCACTCACATCGGCGTTTCTCGAAAAATCACGTCTGAGCAAGAGCGGTTAAGGCTGCGCAACACCATTTTGGAGCATCGCGGTTCGTTGACCGGCGGTTTTATCGTGCGAACCGCTGCGGGAGGCCGCTCGGAGGATGAGATTAAAGCGGACTTGAGGTTTTTGACCGCCCTTTGGAACGACATCCGTTCTAAAGCCGAGCGCTCCAAGCCGCCCGCTCTGATCTATCGCGACCTTGATCTGGTTCAGCGGATCCTCCGGGACATTCTGACGCCCGACTTCAAATGCGTGCGGGTGGACAGCGAAGCCGAGTATGAGCGCGTGGTGGAATTTGTCAGCAACAGCCAACCGGCGCTCTTGCCGAACGTCAAGCTGCACACGCGCGAAACGCCCCTCTTCGAGGAGGCCGGCATCTCCGCGGAGATCGAAAAAGCGCTTCGGCCCAAGATCTGGCTGAAGTCAGGCGGTTACATCGTGATCAACCAGACGGAAGCTCTTGTTGCGATTGATGTGAACACGGGCAAGTACGTAGGAAAGACCAATCGTTTGGAAGATACCATTCTGAAGACCAACATTGACGCTGTAAAGGAAATTGTCCGCCAGATTCGCCTGCGCGATCTTGGGGGGATCATTGTGGTGGATTTCATTGACATGGACGAGCGCCGCAACCGCAACCGCGTGGTCCAGGCGCTGGAGGACGCCTTGCGCAGCGACCGCGCCCCGACCAAGGTCCTTTCCTTTAACGAGTTCGGTCTGGTGGCTCTGACCCGCAAACGAGTCAAGCAATCGTTACAGCGGACGCTTTGCGAGCCTTGTAATTACTGCAATGGGGGCGGCTGGGTGAAGTCCCCCATGACGGTGAGCCATGAAATCTTGGCTGAGGCGCGCAAGATGGCAAGCGGCATTGACGGTACGAACCTCACCCTGCGAGTGCATCCCGAAGTCGCTAAGTACTTGAAGTCGAACGACGGAATTCTGATCTCGGAAATCCAAAACATCACGCGGAAGGAAGTTGTCGTCAAGAGCGACGCCAGCATTCACCAGGAGCAGTTTGAAATTTTTTGAGTCGGTGGCCGCGCGACGTTTAATAACCTGGGCCTCTACGACCGTGCGTGTTACGCTGCCCGCCATCGGGTCCGTTCCATCAGCATCGGCCCGAACCTCGGCAAAAACCGTGCCGCCACGGCTTGGAGGGATTCGGGCGCACAGACCAGGGTCCGCAAGAAACCCGCAAAGCAATAGCTTTGGTTTACGGCCGCTCGGAGTCGTCGCCGATATTCGAGCGCGGGGTCGTGGGCGCCCGCCAACCGAAGTCGGTCATCCCTGACCCTCGACAAGACCTCTGCGCCCAGCCGTCCGCTGTGCAAGGCCATAGAGATCCCGTCGCCCGTGAAAGGATCTATAAAGCCAGCCGCATCGCCGATGACGAGCGCACCACTCAAATTCGCTGTGCGCCGCGCCGGGCTGACCGGGGCAGTCGCCACCGTTCCACTCGTTTGAACTGCGTGTTTCAGCCGCGCGTCGAGCGCTGGATGCCGGACCGCGCGCCGCAGCCAACGTGCTAAGTCGCGAGCCCCGCCGCTTCCGGCTGACTCTTTCAGAAGCGAAGGACGCGCCAGGCAGCAGACGTTGTACAAACCGCTCTCGACGGGAGCGAGCCCGCAATAGCCTCCTGGGAAGTAATACATCTCGACGGCGTCGCGCGTGGCCACTCCGGCAAAATGGGCCTTAAGTCCCGTCCACGCGGCGACCCGTTGTTTCATCCGTAGGGAGGATGAATTAAGACCTGGGATAGACCACCCGCGGCCGCAGGCAAGAAGGAGCGAATGAGCCGTAACCATTTCTCCTCCGGCGGGCTCGACTTGCCATAATGGGTTTCGATCGCCCGGTGGCGGGAGCCGACTCACACGGCGAACGGGTGTTCCTTCATGAGTCCAAGCTCCGACGTCTGCTGCTGCCCGCCAAAGCGCATGGTCCAAGGATCGCCGCGACAAGCCGCGCGCAGGTTGCGGCAGCCGGAAGCTGTCAACTCGCCCGCGAGGCGAGATGAATTCGCAGCGAGCGATCGGGGCGCCGCGCTCCAGCGCCGCCGGGATGAGACGCTGAAGCATCGGCAGCGATTCACCTGAAAGAAACTCCCCACAAACCTTGTCATGGGGGAAACGCTGACGATCCCAAATCGCAACCCGCAAGCCGCCTTCTCGCGCTGCGATGGCCGCGGCCGTCCCGGCGGGGCCGCCGCCGATGATCGCTAAATCGAAGGTTGTTCCAGCAGCCATTTCAAAATCCTGCGCAACGGGCTGATTTGAGTGTAGCCGCTTTCCCGCGGAGGTGGATCGCAAAACTAGACGATGGCAAAATCATCGAAAGCCTACCCGCCCGCGATGGTTGGATCGCGCATGGCTAGGAGCTGCCATGAGGCCTGAAGCATGAGGGAGCCGGGGTCGCGAATTTCCTTATACCCCGGAGACGCTTGCTCGCCGGTCATTGACGGATCCCTCTTGATATCACCGATCTCGGTACGGAGATTTGAAACAGCCTCCCGTGGCTTCATGAATGAGCCATCGAAGGCTGGTTCCTATGGAGGCAACCGGGGAGCGTGAAAACGGCTACGATTTCTGGGAGGTCGAGGAGGCTTCGAGCGCGGTAACCACCACGACGTTCACAATATCCTCCACCGTGCAGCCGCGCGACAAATCATTGGCGGGCCGAGCGAGGCCCTGAAGGATGGGTCCCACCGCCGTGCACCTTCCGAGCCGCTCAGCGAGCTTGTAGCCGATATTCCCGGCGTTCAAATCGGGAAAGATCAGGACATTGGCCCGGCCGGCGACTGGTGAGCCGGCAGCCTTGCGCGCTGCGATGTCTGGCAGGAGAGCCGCGTCCAGTTGCAATTCGCCGTCCGCCGCGAGCGAAGGGGAGCGCGCGCCGAGGGTTCGGAGAGCCTCCCGCACCGCCTGAATCATTCGGTGATCCGCGCTGCCTTTGGTTGAGAACGATAAGAAGGCCACGCGCGGCTCAATCTCGAGCAAGCGGCGCGCGCTTTCAGCCGTCGAGGCGGCAATTTCTGCCAATTGCCCTGGCGACGGGTCAGGGACGACAGCGCAATCGGCAAACAACATAGCGCCCTCGGAACCTAGAGAACTATCCGGTGAAATCATCAGGAAAAAACTCGACACCAGCGAAATGCCAGGCGCTGGACCGACCGTCCATAGGGCGGCGCGAACCGTTTCCGCGGTGGTCGCAAGCGCGCCACCGACGGAGCCGTCCGCGTCGCCTGCCGCCACCGCGAGGCCCGCAAAGAGAGCCGGATTCCGAGCCATCAGGACGGCCTCCGCTTCCGTCATGCCGCGCCCCCGCCGCCGCTCGTAAAGAAGCTGCGCGTAAGTCTTGACCTTATCGCTGCGGGCGGGGTCCACGAGCGCCGTGCCGGGCAGCGCCAGGCCCAGTGTCTTCATGCGAGTTCGGATTTTTTCCACATCGCCCAAGAGCGTTAGCTGCGCGAGATGGCCGCCCTCGACCACTTCAGCCGCCATCAGCGTGCGGTCGTCCTCACCCTCAAACAGGACAATGCGCTGTGGCTTGGTTCGCGCACGCGCCCGAAATCTATGCAGGAGATCCACGTTGTTGACTTCGCGAAAAGAAATAATTTCTGAAGCGCGCGTCACAAACTCCTCGACGGGCAAACCCTGACCGCCCCACTATCGGACGAGATGCGCGAGCCCCCTCGAGCCGTCGAGTGCTGGCAAGACTGCGACGCGCCCTCCGAAAAGATTATCCAGAAACTCGCCTGCGGTCGAGTAAAATTCAATGGGTGACGAATGCGCGGCGTTCGCGTTGCATCTTGCGGTCCATCCCCCCGTCGGAGGTGTGGCTCGGCGAGCGAGTCAAGGGGGGGATGGCCTTGTCTCAGTGCATCGCGCGCAGCCTGCGGTCCTGTCCCAAGCAGTCGGCAAGTTGATGCCCTGCATTGACGCGCGAACATGGCAAGCAGTATCAAGGTTCTTTCGATTGACGGTGGCGGCATTCGCGGGATCATCCCAGCGATGATCCTCATGGAGTTGGAAGCTTGCCTCAAGCGGAAACTCCACGAGGTCTTTGATCTTATTTCAGGAACCTCGACCGGCGGCATCCTTGCGCTCGGAATCGGCGCAGCTTGCCGCGGCCCAGAGCCTTACTCGCCTTCCGAACTGCTGCGCTTCTATCTCCAGAACGGTCCGGACATCTTCCGCCAGCGCTGGTTCACAAAACTCCGTCAAGTGTTTCGTCCCAAGTACAGTCCCGCGCCACTCGAGCGTGTGTTGAACGAATTCTTCGGCAAAACGGGCTTGCAAAGCGCGCTCACGCCGCTCCTGATCACGAGCTACGACCTTGAGTCCCAGCGGCCGTTTTTCTTCAAAAGCCAAAAGATCGCCGATCAACCGGCCTACGATTGGAAGATCATCGAGGTCGCGCGCGCTACCTCAGCCGCTCCAACTTATTTTCCACCGCTCCGGGCGGTCCACGCGGACGGCAATTATACGCTCGTGGATGGAGGTGTTTTCGTCAACAATCCCGCCATGGCCGCTTACGCGGAGGCGCGCCGGCTCTATCCGGCGGCTGACCAATTCATCGTGGTCTCCGCGGGGACGGGCGACCGCGACGACCGCATTCAGTACTCGGCGGCAAGAGAATGGGGATTGCTAAGCTGGGCGCGCCAGATTGTGCCGGTCATGATGGACAGCGTTTCAGAAGCCGTGGATTACGAGCTTGACTCGCTTGCGGGAGTGAAGTATTTCCGCTTCCAGCCGCCCAGCCTCGCGCCCGCCTCGAACGCGATGGATGACGCGAGCGCGTCGAATCTGCGCAACCTGCAAGGCGTCGCGCAGCGCTACATCCGGTCTGTCAGCGCGGTTTTCCAGGAGGCTTGCTCGCTCCTTCAAGAAGGCCGCGGATCGAGCCTTTCGGGAATCGGGGAACAGCCTCGCCAAAGGAATTCAATGCTCAGATGATGGCGGCAGCGAGCCTGCTTGGGGGGCGCATAGGACTGCGCTTTCCTTTTTTGACCAGAGCCGCCGCGAGATTATAATCGCAAGGATTATGTTCAAGACGATCGAGTGGACGGATGCGGGCGTTCGGATGATTGACCAGACAAGGCTTCCCGCCGAAGAGGTGTACGTCATCTGCCAAACCTATCAAGAGGTGGCGAAGGCCATCCGAGAAATGGTGATTCGGGGCGCGCCGGCGATCGGCGTGGCAGCGGCCATGGGCATAGCGCTCGGAGTCCGCGACGCGCGCGCCGAGGATGTGGCCGGATTGAGCGCCGAGTTCGAGCGCATTGCAAAAACCATCTCCCAAACTCGACCGACCGCCATCAATCTTTTCTGGGCTGTGCGGCGCATGCGGCGAGCCTTCGACGAGTGCATGGGGGACAACACGAAGGCGGCTCAATCCAATGCCTCGAATCCAGAACTCGCTTCCATGGCCGCAGAGCTTGATCTCATCGCGCGCATCCGGGCGCGGCTGATCGAGGAAGCCCAGCGCGTTCTAGCGGAGGACGTTGCCGCCAATCAGGCAATGGGCGTCCACGGCGCCGCGCTGTTGGCGGATGATTCCACGGTGCTCACCCACTGCAATGCCGGAGCGCTCGCCACGGGCGGCTACGGCACGGCGCTGGGGGTGATTCGCGCCGCCGTCGGGCAAGGCAAGAGGATCCAAGTCTTTGCCGACGAGACTCGTCCCTTTCTCCAAGGGGCGCGGCTCACGGCCTGGGAGCTGGCCAAGGACCATATCCCGGTCACTCTCATCACTGACAATATGGCCGGGCACTTCATGCAGCGAGGAAAGATTCAGGCCGTGATCGTCGGCGCCGACCGCATCGCCGCGAACGGTGACGTGGCCAACAAAATTGGCACTTACACCGTCGCCGTGCTGGCCCACGAAAGCGCCATCCCATTCTACGTCGCCGCGCCACTTTCGACGATTGATCTGGCCATCGCCACCGGCGCGGAGATACCGATTGAAGAGCGCTCGGCCGAGGAAGTGAAGCGCTGGGGCGGCGTTCCGACGGCCCCCGAAAACGTTGAAGCCCGCCATCCCGCCTTTGACGTGACCCCGCATCGCTACGTGACCGCTCTCATCACGGAGCGCGGTGTGGCTCGCGCGCCCTACACTGAATCGCTCCCGGCCTTATTTCGATTCCAGGGTTCATCGGTTCGCTGAAGCCATGAGGCATCATTCGCCAAATCGGCCGGCCTCACGCTGCAAGGATAGCAGGATGGTTGTCATGACCGTCGTTTCTCTGGCAAGCTCGAGAAACGAAGCTGTGGAGAAAAGATGAGGATCGCGCGGTACGGGACCGGTCTGCTGATAGCAGGGCTGGTCCTGTGGCTGGCGACCCTGGCAACCCGCGACTGCTCAGTCGGACCGTACCTGGCGGCAAACTGCCTGAGCTTGTGGGTAAGCCACAAGCTGGGGCTGGCGTTCTCGCCGCTCCTGCGATCGCTGGTGCTCGAAATTGCCGGGCTGATCCTTGTCGGCGGGCTCTATCTTACATTTCGATTTGTTGTACCGCGCTCCAGCAAAAAGGCATCCCACGTAGGGGGAACATCAGAGGCCGCGGGATCGTCGTCACGCAGCTAGGAATTGCAGGCAAGCGGGCGCCTTTTGAAATAACCCCGATCGGAGGCGGGTGCGTGTGAATCAGATCACTGCCGAAACCCATTACCCGGATGGCGCGAGCCTGCGTGAATGAGGTTGACGCCATACCATGCGCGCTCCCCACAAGCGGTCGTCGGCCAGCGTGAAGCCGGAGCCTTTGCCGCCAGCCCAAATGGAAAAACGGGTCCTGGGCGCGCTGTGCGGTATGGATCGCCGCGACAGCTTGCGACAGGCCGCCAGAGTCATGCTGAGCAGCTATCGGTGGGCGGAGCCGATGCACGAAATCATCTTCGAAGCCATTTTGAGCCTGCCAACCGCCGGACGCGACGCACTCTCTCGCGAGCTCCCTGCCTGGCTAACGCGGCGGGGGTTCCCCGATTTCGACCTTCAGGGACTCAGCCACGCGGTCTCCGCTCGCGAGGCTAGGGACTTGATGCGGCAGCTTGCCGGGCTAGGAGATGGCCGCGGCCGAAAACCATGAATGCCGTCTCCTCAGCCCTCCAAAAAGAATCGCGGATCCAAGCGGGCCGCGTCGCCCAACTGGCGACGACGGCCGAGGTGCTGGCCATTTATGCTGGCATTCTGCTCTACATCTGGCGATGGCAGTATTCGCATCCGCACGCCTGGATGCTGCTGGGGGCGATGATTCTGGCAAGCCATGTGGCTCATCATGATACGCTGCGGTCCATGGGGCTTTTGGGTTCGGAGCTGCGAGCGAGCGCGCAGATCGTCCTGCCCATTGCGGCGGCGGTTTTTGTCCCCCTGGTGATTTACGGACTCCTGGCGCGACGGCTTGTTCCCGCAACTCCATCGCCTCGCGCTTGGTTTTCGCTCGGCGCGTATGCCGTATGGTGCGCAGTGCAGCAGTATCTGACTCAATCCTACTTTCATCGGCGGCTGATGAAGGTGGTTCGCTCACCTCGGGTGGCCTCAAGCCTGATCGGGCTGATGTTCGGCGCAGCTCACATTCCAAACCCCGTTCTAATGGGAGCGACGGCCGTCGGAGGGTTTATCTTCGCCGAAGTCTTTCGACGCCATCCGAATATCTGGCCGCTCGCGCTGGCGCAGGCCGTGGGCGGCTTTCTGATCGCGGCGCTCACCCCGGCCGCGGTCATTCACAATATGCGCGTGGGGCCGGGTTATTTCTTTTACGGCATCCGATGACGTTTTCCACAGCCAGCCTCTCGCGCAGCTCAACGCCAGTGATCCGCAAGAACCATTCGTAATGGCTCGAAGATTACTGGAGAGCGACGAGGTCACGAAATCGGCGGAGCTCGGGACTATAAGGACGGTGGCTCAATTGGCCCTTGAATTCTCTGTCCCAGCGGCCAGGAATGGCGGCGCCGCATTGGGGACAAGCGCCATCCGGGGTGAGATGATAGCCGGTGATGAGATACCCGTGGCGGGCGATGAGCAGCTCCCGACAATCGGGGCAGCGTGTGTTTTCAAGATCGCCGACCCGCCCGGGCAGATTGCCGGCATAGATAAACCGCAGTCCTGCTTTGGCGCCGATTTCCGCAGCGCGGAGGAGGGTTTCGGGGCTCGTATCCGCCGGCTCGGTCATCTTGTAGTCCTGATGGAAGGCGGTGACGTGCCACGGAATGTCCGCCGAGACGCTGGCCAGGAACTCCGTGAGGCGCATAAGCTCGTCATCGGAGTCATTAAAGCCTTCGATGAGCAAGGTGACCACTTCGAGCCAGATGCCCATGCGATAGAGCGCGCGGATGGTATCGAGAATGGGCTGGATGCGCCCGCCAAGTTGGCGATAGTGGCGATCGTGGAAACTTTTCAGGTCAACTTTGTAAAAGTCCACCCACGGTTGAACATATTCCAGCACGCGCGGCGTGCCGTTGCCGTTTGAGACGTACCCGGTTTTGAGGCCTGCGGCCCGCGCCTGCTTGAAAATCTCCACAGCCCATTCGCTCGTAATCAAGGGCTCGTTGTAAGTGCTGACCAGAGCCCGAGCCCCCTGCCGCAAAGCATCCTGAACTATTTGTTGTGGCGCTGCGCCTAGCGGCGGCGAAATGGCGCTCGGGTCGCGCAGCGCCTGAGAGGTGACCCAGTTCTGGCAATAGGCGCAGTGCAAGTCGCAGCCGAGCATCCCAAAACTGTACGCGAGGGCGCCCGGTAGCGCATGGAAGAACGGCTTCTTTTCAATAGGATCGCATTGAACGCCGCCCACGTAGCCCCACGGCGCATAAAGGCGTCCGTCGCGGTTGAAGCGAACCTTGCAAACACCTACCTGACCGTCCGGAATGCGGCAGGCGTGTCCGCACGCGAAGCATCGCACAAACCCCCGATCCATCTTCTCGGTAAGCTCGGGCGCGGCCTCGCGAACCTGGGCACCCAGGATGTCCTTTAACGTCGTCACAAGATCCTCAACCCGGCGGAGTGCTCGCCCCCGCCCCTGTGAACATTATACCGCGCTCAAATGACCAATGCTCGGACAGGAATGTTTCCTGTCCCGTT
>JAKAWO010000110.1 GCA_021827255.1 Acidobacteriota bacterium
CAAAGCCGTTTACCTGAAGTGGCCTTTTTTTCTGGCGAGGGCCGCGGTCTATTTCGCCGTCTGGGTGCTGATCGCCCGGCTTCTGACCAAATGGTCAGACGACCAGGATCGCACCGGCAATCCGGTGTTCCAAGCCCGCTTAACGCGATTGAGCGGCCCCGGCATCATCATCTTTGGCCTCACCATCACCTTCGCCGCCGTGGACTGGGTTATGTCGCTCGAGACCGGCTTCTTCTCCACCATTTACGGAATGATTTTCATGGTGGCGGCGGCTTTGGCGGCCATGTCCTTTATTGTGGTCATGGCCATGATGCTGGCCAAGTACTCCCCGCTCTCGGAGGTGGCCACTCCCGACCGCTTCAACAACTACGGCAATCTGCTGATGGTGTTTGTATTGCTATGGGCCTACCTGTCATTCTCTCAGTTTCTCATTATCTGGGCCGGAAATCTTCAGGATGAAATCCCCTGGTACGTGTCGAGGGCTTACGGTGGTTGGGGCGTCATCGCGTTGTTTTTGGTTCTGTTCCATTTCGCCATTCCTTTTGTCCTGCTGCTTAATCGCCCCATCACCAAATCCTCCCGCGCCTTGGCCGGAGTCGCCATCGCTCTTTTCATCATGGGCTGGGTGGATTTATACTGGATTATTCAACCGGCCTTCCGCCCGCAGGGACCGCAATTGAGCTGGATGGATCTTGCCACGCCGGTCGGGTTGGGCGGCTTATGGATGGCGTTTTTCCTCCAAAAGCTGCGGAAACGTCCGCTGCTTCCGCTCCACGATCCGCGCTTCGACGAGGTGCTGCAACATGATTGAACCCCGCGCCGGCGTTGTGGATTCCGGCCCGCATCACGAAACCCGCGAGGCTCAGACCCGTCCGGTCGTTATTTTCCTGGCTGTACTCTTTGTGGTTATTGTTGGTGCATTGATCGTCTGCTGGGGAATTTTTCGCTTGGTCGTGAGCACTCAGCCGCTGGGCGCGCCTGCCGCGCCTTACGAGCACGCTCGCGCGCTGCCGCCGGCGCCGCGTCTCCAGGTCGCTCCAAGCCGGGACTTCCAAGCCTACCTCGCGCACGAAAACAAGATTCTGAATACTTACGGCTGGGTGAATCGCCAGCAAGGCATTGTCCGCATTCCCATTCAGCAGGCGATGAACCTTCTGCTCAAGCAAGGGTTTCCGGCACTGAGCGCCGCCACGCCCCGCAATCAGCAACCGTTAAAGCAGGGTGAGGTGTTGCAATACACGGTTCCGTCAGGTTTTACGCCGCAGAATTAAGGCAGCCTCGCGCCGCCTTGCGGCCTGCGCACATGCGAACTCGATTCTACCAAACCGATGCCGAGGTTCCGTCGCCGAATCGTCGCCTCCGCTCTCTCGCCACTCTGTTAGCTTTTTGCGCGCTCCTGCTCGCGCCAAGCCGTCCCCTCCGTGCGCAGGTCGAGAGCCCGCTCAACGCCAGGTCGAATCCCGCCATCCTTCAGGGGGTAGGGATTGATCAGAGGCTCAACCACCAGATTCCTCTCAATCTGACGTTTCGCGATGAAACCGGCAAGACGGTCGCGCTCGGCCAATATTTTGGCAAGAAGCCCGTCATCCTGTCGCTGGTTTATTTCAGTTGCCCCATGCTTTGCACCTTGATCACCAATGCGCTGGCGCACAGCATGAAGAATCTCGATTTCACCGCCGGAAAGCAATTCAATGTGCTCACCGTGAGCTTTGATCCCCACGACACGCCGCAGATGGCCGCTGACAAGAAGGCCATTTATTTGAATGTTTACGGCCGTCGCGCCGCCGACCGAGGATGGCACTTCCTGACCGGCGATCAGCAGAGCATCACGGCGCTCACTCAAGCGGTGGGCTTCCACTATAAGCGCATCCCGGGCACCGACCAATTCGCCCACGCCACCGGCATCATCGTGCTGACTCCGCAAGGAAAGATTTCCCAGTATTTTTACGGCATCCAATATCCCGCCGGCAGCCTGCGCCTGGCTTTGGTCCAAGCCTCCGGCGATCGCATCGGCAATCCCGTGGACCAACTTCTTTTGTACTGTTGCGAGTACGATCCGACCACCGGCAAGTATGATTTCATCGTCGCCCGCATGCTTCAGGTGGGAGGAGTCATTACCCTGTTGATCCTTGGCTCCATCATCTTCGTCGTCGCGCGGGCCAAGCCGCATCCGCAGGGCTAGGTGGGAGTTGGGGCGCAGCGTTCGCCCGCTAACGCTGCGAGTTTTGGCGAGGCGGCGCGCCGGCAAGTCCTGGCACCGCCGTTCCAGAAGCCGGCCAGGGGAGCCGTCAGTAACTTTGAAACGCTGAGATCATGGGACTCGAAATGTTGTTCGGACTTTTGCTCGGTTTTCTTCCGGAAGCCTCCACCATGGCGAGGCCCGTGGACTATCTGTTCTGGTTCTGTATTGCCGTGCTGGTGTTTTTCACCGCGCTCATCTTCGCGACTATCTTTTATTTCGCCATCCGCTATCGGCGGCGCTCGGAAGACGAGATCCCGCCTCAGATTCAAGGCAATCTTCCGCTCGAAATTGTTTGGACCGTCATTCCGATGGGCATCGTTGCCGTCATGTTCGTTTGGGGAACGGCCCTCTTTATCCGCAATGCCCGCCCGCCCGCTGACGCCACGGACGTCTATGTTACCGGAAAACAATGGATGTGGAAGATTCAACACTCCAACGGCAGACGCGAGATTGACGCGCTCCATGTCCCTGAAGGAGTGCCCATTAAGCTCATCATGACCTCGGAAGACGTCATTCACGATTTCTCCGTTCCGGCGTTCCGCGTCAAGAAGGATGTCCTTCCCGACCATTACACCAGCATCTGGTTCACCGCCGACCGGCTCGGGAAGTACCGCTTCTATTGCGATCAGTACTGCGGCATGGGCCATTCCCAGATGCGGGGCTACTTGTACGTGATGACCCCCGGCGCGTACGAAGCTTGGCTGCACCACGGTGTCCAGGCTCAAACCATGGCCCAAGCTGGCGCTTTGCTTTACAACCGCATGGGCTGCAGCACCTGCCACGGCACGGGCAAGGGGCCGCCGTTTGCCGGGCTTTATGGCAAAACCGTCAGGCTGGCCAACGGCTCAACCGCCGCCGCCAACGACGCTTATCTTCGCCAGATGATTCTTTATCCTGGCCAAAAAATTGTCGCCGGCTACCGCGATATTATGCCGACCTTCAAAGGCCAGTTGACCGAGGAAGAGGTCTTGGACTTGATCGCCTACATTAAATCCCTGGGGTCCAAGCCCGGCAATACGGGAGAATAAGGATGGCTACCGCAACCGTCACCGCGATTCCCACCGACACCGGCATTGAGACCCGTAACTATCTCAACGCCGATTACGGCCTCAAGTCCTGGCTGCTCACTACCGACCACAAGCGTATTGCCTGGCTCTATCTGATCGCTATCACTTTCTTCTTCTTGGTGGGCGCCATCGCGGCCTTGCTGATTCGGATTGACCTGCTGGTGCCCCAGGGCTTGATCGTGACTCCGGAGACCTACAACAAGCTCTTCACCATGCACGGCATCATCATGGTTTTTCTCTTTCTCATTCCCTCCATCCCCGCCGTGTTTGGGAATTTCCTTATCCCGATGATGATTGGCGCCCGCGACGTGGCTTTTCCTAAGCTCAATTTGCTGAGCTGGTACGTGTTTGTGACGGGCGGCATGTTCGTCATGTACGCGATCGCGGCGGGCGGCGTAGATACCGGATGGACCTTTTACACGCCCCTCAGCACCAGCTACCTCAATACACACGTCATGGCCGCTGCGGCTGGCGTTTTCATCGCCGGCTTCTCTTCCATCCTGACCGGCCTCAACTTTATCGTGACCATTCACAAAATGCGCGCCCCTGGCATGACGTGGTTCCGCATGCCGCTGTTCCTGTGGTCTATGTACGCCACCAGCGTCATGCAGGTTTTGGGGACGCCGGTCCTAGCCATCACGCTTTTCCTCGTCGCCATCGAGCGCATGTTCCATGTGGGTATCTTCGACCCGGCGCTGGGCGGTGACCCGTTGCTGTTCCAGCACCTTTTCTGGTTTTATTCTCACCCCGCCGTTTACATCATGATCTTGCCCTCCATGGGGGTGGTCAGTGAGCTGATCGCGGCGTTTTCGAGAAAGCGGATTTTCGGGTATGAATTCGTCGCCTTCTCGAGCGTGGCCATTGCCGCCATTTCCTTTCTCGTTTGGGGCCACCACATGTTTGTCAGCGGTGAATCGGTTTATGCCGGCGTGGTTTTCTCCGCCCTCAGCATGGCTGTCGCCATCCCTTCCGCCATCAAGGTATTCAACTGGACGGCCACGCTTTATAAGGGCTCAATTTCCTTTGACGCGCCTATGCTTTACGCTCTCGGGTTCATCGGCCTATTTACGATGGGGGGCCTGACCGGCATTTTCCTTGCTACCCTCGCCGTAGACCAATACGTCCACGACACTTACTTCGTGGTGGCCCACTTCCATTACATCATGGTAGGCGGCGCCATCATGGGTTACATGGGCGCCCTGCACTATTGGTGGCCCAAAATGACCGGTCGCCTTTATCCTGACCGCTGGGCGCGCGTCGCAGCCTTCATCATCTTTATCGGCTTTAACCTGACCTTTTTGCCGCAGTTCGTGCTTGGCTACCTGGGCATGCCGCGCCGCTACGCCATCTATCCCGCTCAGTTCCAGAGCCTCAACGTTCTTTCCACGGCTGGCGCCAGCATCCTGGGTGTCGGTTACGTCATCCCGCTGATCTATTTCATCTGGTCACTGCGTTACGGTCCGGTGGCCGGCCCGAACCCTTTCCGCGCCAAAGGGCTTGAATGGACGACGCCATCGCCGCCGCCCCCTCATAACTTTGAGCAAACCCCAATCGTCACCGAAGAGGCTTACGCTTACGGAAGCGGGGTGCCGCACAGTGTCTGACGCGCACCCCCACGTCGCTGTGGCCGAACAGTTCGATGACGCCGAACAGCAGCACGAGGCCGCTGGCCTGGGCATGTGGATTTTCCTGGCTACCGAAATCATGTTTTTCGGCGGCCTGTTCGCCAGCTACACGATTTACCGCAACCTGTACCCTGCCGGCTTTCTGGCGGGCAGCGGCCTGCTCAACGCCAAGATCGGAGCTTTCAACACCGTCGTCCTGATCACCAGCAGCCTCACCATGGCCATGGCGGTCCACTCCGCCCAACTCGGTCGCCGCAAGGCGCTGATCGGTTTTCTCTTTCTCACTTTGCTGTTGGGCCTCACCTTTGTTGGCGTCAAGCTTTACTTCGAGTGGTATCACGATTATCTAACCCACGTCGCTCCCGGCTTCGGCTTCCATCCGGAGGGGGCGGACCTCGCCCGCATCCATGCCCTCCACGCTCCGCTCTCCGCCGTCGAACTCTTCATGTGTTTCTATTTTTTGATGACCGGCGTTCACGCGCTTCACATGGTAGTCGGCGTAGGCATCCTGACGGTGCTCATCGTCAAGGCCTGGCGCGGCCGCATCACGCGGGAATCCCATAACATCGTTGAAATGGCCGGCCTCTACTGGCACTTCGTGGATATTATCTGGATTTTCCTCTTCCCACTCTTGTATCTGTTAGGAGTCACCCGCTGATGTCCGAACACGTCGCTTCGCCCAAGATGTACGTCGTCATTTTCCTCTCGCTGATAGGGCTCACGGCCCTCACCACCGCTGTCGCCTACGTCAACCTCGACGCCATGCTCGGCTTGAAGAACCTTCCCCTCAACACCATCGTGGCTCTCGTCATTGCCATTTGCAAAGCCAGCCTGGTGGGTCTCTTCTTCATGCACCTCCGCTGGTCGTCAAACGTCATGCGACTGGTCGTAGTGTGCGCCGTCTTTTGGCTGGCGATCTTGATTACGCTCACCGGCGCCGACTTCTTCACGCGCAATTGGATTCCGATCCCGCGCCCCTGGCAAGCCTCGGTCACCTACCAGCGATCGAGCGGCATCGTCATCCCCTCCAACGTCCGCCGATAGAGTCCCGAGGACGCCGCCGCACCTGCTCATTCACCGCCCTCGCTTTTGAGAAACACGATTCCAAGTGGCGGCAAAATCAGCTCGAGCGACCATGGCCGCCCGTGCGCCGGCGACGGGGTGGCCGCAGCGCCGCCCGAGTTCCCCACGCCGCTGCCCCAGTATTCGCTCCCGTCGCTATTCAAAATCTCGCGCCAGAATCCTCCCCGTGGAACTCCAATGCGATAGGCCAGGCGTGGTACCGGAGTGAAGTTGGCGACCACCGCCAGGCGATCCTTCCTGGATCTCCCCTGTCGCACGAACGACAACACGCTCTGCGGCCCATCGTTCGCGTCAATCCACTCGAATCCCGCCGGCTCCGCGTCCAGCTCGTGGAGCGACGGCTCCGCCCGGTAGCAGCGGTTCAGATCCGCCACCCATTTCTGAAGGCCAGCGTGGTTCGCGTATTGGAGCACGTGCCACTCCAGGCTTTCGTCATGCTGCCATTCTTTGATCTGTCCAAACTCATCCCCCATAAAAAGCAGTTTCTTGCCCGGCTGCGCGAACATCCAGCCCAGCAGCAAGCGCAGGTTGGCGAACCGTTGCCATTCATCGCCCGGCATCTTCCCCGCCAGTGAGCCTTTGCCGTGCACCACTTCGTCGTGCGAGAGCGGCAGCACAAAATTCTCCGTGAACGAATACAGCATGCGGAACGTCAGCCAGTTGTGATGATACGGCCGGAAGATTGGGTCTTGGCTCATGTATTCGAGCGTGTCATGCATCCACCCCATGTCCCACTTAAAGCCGAACCCGAGGCCTCCGAGGTAGGTCGGTTTAGAGACCATCGGCCACGCCGTGGACTCCTCCGCCACCGTTTGAACGCCCGGATGCGCTCCATAAACCTCGGTGTTGAACTGCCGCAGAAAATCAATCGCCTCCAGATTCTCCCGCCCTCCGTAGCGGTTCGGAATCCATTCCCCGGGCCGCCGCGAATAATCGAGATAGAGCATGGAGGCTACCGCATCCACGCGCAATCCGTCGGCGTGGTAAACGTCTAGCCAAAAGGTGGCGCTGCTCATCAGGAAACTCCGCACCTCGTTCCGCCCGTAATTGAAGATGTAGCTGCCCCAGTCCGGGTGATAACCTTGCCGCGGGTCAGCGTGCTCGTAAAGGTGCGTTCCGTCGAAGTAGGCAAGGCCGTGCTCGTCGGTCGGAAAGTGAGAAGGCACCCAGTCCAGATAAACCCCGATCCCCCGCTGATGAAGTTGGTCCACCAGGTACATAAAGTCTTGCGGCGTCCCGTATCGGCTGGTCGGCGCAAAATACCCCGTCGTCTGGTATCCCCACGATCCGGCAAACGGATGCTCCATCACCGGCAGGAATTCCACGTGCGTAAATCCCTCCATCCCCACGTAATCGGCCAGCTTCTGCGCCAGCTCCCGGTAGGTCAGCCAGCGGTTGCCTTCTTCCGGCACGCGCGCCCATGATCCCAAGTGGACTTCATAAATCGAGATCGGCGCATCCAGCCGTTGCCGCTCCGCCCGCTTCGCCATCCAGTCCTGGTCGCCCCACTCGTAATCCAGGTCCCAGATGATTCCCGCCGTGTCCGGCGGCCGCTGGCGGTAAAAGGCGAATGGGTCGGTTTTGTCCACACGGTAGCCCTGGTATCGCGACGCGACGTGATACTTGTAAAGCGTCCCCACTTCGACCTCCGGAACAAATCCCTCCCAGATGCCCGACGCTCCGCGCGGCTTGAGCGGATGCGACCCTCGGTCCCAACGGTTGAAATCCCCCATCACGCTCACAGACTCGGCGTTCGGCGCCCAAACCGCGAAATGGACGCCACTCTCGCCCTCCGCCTGTCCCCGGCGCGCGCCCAGCTTTTCGTACAGCCGGTAGTTTGTTCCTTCGTTGAAAAGATAAACGTCCTGGTCCGTCAACAATGATGCACCGTACTTCACGGCGCTCGCGTTCGCCCTTGCCCTTGAACCACTTCCTCGCCCACCCGCGCTCATGGTTCTCCGCATCCTTCCGAGGCATCGAATTTCATGCTCATCCTTGGGCTGATACGTTCGCTCCCGCCCCGCTCCGCAGCCCGCGCATTCACCGCGTATTGTGCCACAGGCGAGGCAAGGGCGGGCTGGTTTAGCGGCATTCGGCAGCGATCAAGGTGATGTCATCGGTCTGTTCCTGCGAGCTGAACCGCCGAACTTCCTCCGCGATCAAGGCAAGCAGCGCGGAAGGCGGCAGTTGACGATGCTGTCGCAGGAGTTGCGCCAGGCGCAGTTCGCCGAAATCCTCTCCTGCGCCGTTGAACGATTCGGTGACGCCATCGGTGTAGAGCAGCAGGGCGTCGCCCGGCTCGAGCTGGCGTTCTTCGACAGCGCAGTCCCACTCCTTAAAGAGCCCCAGCACCGTGGCGGTGGAGGCGAGGCGCTCCAAACCGCCATCCTTGCGGAAGAGAAAAGCGGGAAGGTGCCCACAATTAGCATAGCGCAAACGGCGTCGCGCGTCGTCATACTCGGCAAAAAAGAGCGTCGCGTAGGCGCTGTCCGCCGTATTTTCATAAAAGAGCCGGTTCACAGATCGCAAGAAACGTTGCGAATGATCGGAAGCAATCGCGCACTGGCTGCGCAGGTTGGCTTGCAGGTTGGCCATTAACAGGGCCGCGCCGATCCCTTTCCCCGAAATGTCGCCGACCACCAGCCCCACCCTCGCCCGCCCCAAATCAAGGAAATCGTAGTAATCGCCGCCCACCTGGCGGGCCTGGAGACAGAGGCCCGCATAGTCGAGGGTGCGGAGCTGCGGCAGGATCTGGGGGAACAGCCTGGCCTGCACTTGTTTCGCAATTTTCATTTCTTGGGCGGCGCGCCGCTCGGCTTCGAGCCTATCCGCCAAGGCGCGGCGCTCCGCTTCAATCGCCCGGGTCATGGCATCCACCCCCACCAGCACAAAAGAATTGCCGTCCACATCCTCGAAGCTCGTCATTATCCCGCCCCACTCCACTCTCTGAGGCGGATGGTGAAAGCGCACCCCGCGCTCCGACCATTCGTGGAAGGTGGCGGCGACATCTTCGGAAATGATGACCACCCGCGTGTCCCCCCCGATGAGTTTGTGTTCCGGCGAGTCCGGCCTGGGTGCGATCAGTGCAAGCACCGCGGTCCCATCGGGAGGCGAAACCGAGATCGG